>JAEZID010000389.1 GCA_023416195.1 Pseudomonadota bacterium
GGATCGCCAGCAGCAGGATCGCCACGATGTTGGTGATCTTGATCATCGGGTTCACCGCCGGGCCGGCGGTGTCCTTGTACGGGTCGCCGACGGTGTCGCCGGTCACCGCCGCCTTGTGCGCGTCGGAGCCCTTGCCGCCGTGGTTGCCCTCCTCGATGTACTTCTTGGCGTTGTCCCAGGCGCCGCCGCCCGAGGTCATCGAGATGGCGACGAAGATGCCGGTCACGATGGTGCCCAGCAGCATCGCCCCCAGCGCCGCGAAGGCCTGGGCCTGACCGGCGATGGCGGCGATGATCACGTACAGCACCACCGGCGCAAGGACCGGCAGCAGGGACGGGATCACCATCTCCTTGATGGCGGCGCGGGTCAGCATGTCCACCGCGCGGCCATAGTCGGGCCTGGCGGTGCCCTCCATGATGCCCTTGATCTCCCGGAACTGGCGGCGCACCTCGACCACCACCGAGCCGGCGGCACGGCCGACCGCGGTCATGCCCATGGCGCCGAACAGGTAGGGCAGCAGGCCACCGATCAGCAGGCCGACCACCACATAGGGGTCGTCAAGCCTGAACTCGACGTGCACGTTCGGGAAATAATGCTTCAGATCCTGGACGTAAGCCGCGAACAGCACCAGCGCGGCAAGACCGGCCGAGCCGATGGCGTAGCCCTTGGTCACCGCCTTGGTGGTGTTGCCGACGGCGTCCAGAGCGTCGGTCGTGACGCGGATGTCCTTGGGCATTTCCGACATCTCGGCGATGCCGCCGGCGTTGTCGGTCACCGGGCCGTAGGCGTCCAGCGCCACCACCATACCGGCCAGCGCCAGCATGGTCGTCGCGGCGATGCCGATGCCGAACACGCCCGCCTGACCGTAGGCGATGATGATGCCGACGCAGATCACCAGAACCGGCAGGGCCGTCGATTCCATCGACACGGCGAGTCCCTGGATGACGTTGGTGCCGTGGCCCGTTTCCGACGCGCGGGCGACGCTGCGCACCGGGCGGAAGACGGTGGAGGTGTAGTACTCGGTGATCCACACCAGCAGGCCGGTCACGCCGAGCCCGACCAGCGACGACACGAACAGGTTCAGGCCCGTCACGTAGCCGCCGTCGTTCATCGGGATCGCCCGCCGGAAGCCGAACATGATCGCGGTCACGATCAGGATCAGCACCAGCGAGATGCCCGCCGTGGCGCCCAGCCCCTTGTAGAGGGCGTTCATGATGTTGTTGTTGGGGCCGAGCTTCACGAAGAAGGTGCCGGCGACCGAGGCCGCGATGCACACCGCGCCGATCACCAGCGGATAGACCAGCAGAAGGCGGACGATCTCGCCCGAAAAGAAAATCGCCGCCAGCAGCATGGTGGCGACGATGGTGACGGCGTAGGTTTCGAACAGGTCGGCGGCCATGCCGGCGCAGTCGCCGACGTTGTCGCCCACATTGTCGGCGATCACGGCGGGGTTGCGGGGGTCGTCTTCCGGAATGCCGGCCTCGACCTTGCCGACGAGGTCGGCGCCGACGTCGGCGCCCTTGGTGAAGATGCCGCCGCCCAGGCGCGCGAAGATGGAGATCAGCGACGCGCCGAAGCTCAGCGCCACCAGCGCCTCCAGCACCCAGCGGACCTGCTCCGGGTCGGTCACCTTGTAGACCATGGTCAGGATGGCATAATAGCCGCCCACGCCCAGCAGCCCCAGCCCGACCACCAGCATGCCGGTGATGGCGCCCGCCTTGAAGGCGATGTCCAGCGCCGCCGCCAGCCCCTGGGTCGCCGCCTGCGCCGTGCGCACGTTGGCGCGGACCGAGACGTTCATCCCCACATAGCCGGCCACGCCCGACAGGATCGAACCGATCAGGAAGCCGAAGGCGACGTGCAGGCCGAGAAATCCGCCGAGGATGATCAGAAGCACCACGCCCGCGATGGCGATGGTCGTGTACTGGCGGTTCAGGTAGGCGCGCGCGCCCTCCTGCACCGCCGCGGCGATCTCCTGCATGCGGTCGGAGCCGGCCGAGGCGGCCATGACCTGTCTGCCCGCGTAGTACCCATACGCCAGGGCAAGAAGGCCGCTGGCAATGATGACGATGAACGCTGCTGCCATCTGTTCCCCCAACCTTATGTTCTCAGCCCGCCTTTGCCGCCGCTCGTCCAGTCGAAGGGGGTAGACGAACCAATTATTCGGGAAAAAGCATGCCGAAGCGGCAGGCGCAATGCAACAGCCGCCATGCCCAGGAAGGCGCGGCGAATTGGCCGGTCATATATCTACTTTTGGATAGTCCGGTTTCAGAAGGGCTACAGATTGCGTTGCGTAACCACTTGAACAAGAACGTTTTGCACCACTCCGGCACCAACGACCTTAGCGGCCGCTTCTCCCAGTTTTTCTTTTACGGCAGGGATATTGACCAAGTTGCCGGTCATGACCGACTTGTCGTCGATGGCGCCATACAGGGTGGTGAAGAAGGCATCGACCATTTTCGGCTGATGCGCCTGCACGAAGGGCGCCTTTTCGGCAACCACTTCCAGCGTCACGACGATGGAGACGAACTGCTCGACCTTATTGGGCCCGATCATCGGAATGACGAGCGGGTGCAGGCGCACGAAGGAGGTCGGCACCTTCGGCGGCGGTTCTTCCTTTTTCGGTTCCTCGCCCTCGTGCGGCACCAGATAGATGTTGTAGAGCATCCACCCGCCGTAGCCGGCACCGCCCAGCAACGCGATGCCGAGCACGAGCACTATGATGGCCTTGACCACGCGCCCACGTCCCCAGAGTGATAGCGCGACGACCCTGCGCCCGTGCTGCTTTCGATTGCGTTAAGTGGAATGCGACTCATAGCGGCGGCGCTTGAACGCTTCCATTGAGCGCCGTCCGTATCAGAAGTGTTCCCAGCCGCGCGCCGGGAGGGCCATTGGCTGGCCGTCCGAGTCGAGCACCGTCACGACCCCCGCCGTCCCTTCGACCAGCCGGCCGATTTCGGCGATCGGCACGCCCGTTTCCCCGGCAATGCCGCGCAACGCCGGCCACGCCTCTTCCGGCGCGCTGAACAGCAGTTCGTAATCGTCGCCGCCGGTGAGCACCAGGGCAAGCCGCGCCGGATCGTCCCCCACCACCGCGCGCGCAGCGTCGGACAAGGGCACCCGCCCGGCCTCCAGCACGGCCGCGCAGCCTGATTCCCCGCAGAGGTGACCGAGATCGGCGACGAGGCCGTCCGACACGTCCAGACACGCCGTCGCCAGCCCGACCAGCCGGGGGCCGACGCCGGTGCGCGGGTCCGGCCGCCGCAGCCGCTCCAGCAGAACGGCGCGAACCGCCGGGTCCGCAACCTCCAGCGCCCCGAAGGCCACCTGAAGGCCCAGCGCGGCGTCGCCGACGCTGCCGGTCACGAACAGCCGGTCGCCCACCCGCCCGCCCCGGCGCGGCAGCGCCCTGCCCTTCGGCACCAGCCCGAAGGCGGTCACCGACAGCGTGACCGGCCCGGCGGTGGACACCGAGTCGCCCCCCGCTAGCCCGACGCCGAATCGCTCCTGGTCTGCGCCCAGCCCCGCCGCGAAGGCGGCCAGCCAGTCCTCCCCCACATCCTTGGGCAGGGAGGTGACCAGCGTGTAGGCGTACGGCTCCGCCCCCATGGCGGCGAGGTCGGAGAGATTCACGCGCAGGAGTTTGGCGGCGATGTCGCCGGGGGGATCGTCGGGAAAGAAATGAACGCCCGCCACCATGGCGTCGGTGGTGACGACCAGTTCCCTGTCCGCCGGAACGGCGAACACGGCCGCGTCGTCCGCCAGACCGCGGGCGCCGGGAAAGCCGGCCGCCAGCGGTTTGAAATAGCGGTCGATGCGGCCGAACTCGCCGAGGGGCTTGTTAGCCCGCCCGTTGTTATCCCTGGGGCTGGTCACGCGACGGGTCCGGCTGCGACAGTTCGTCCGGCCGCAGGGCGCGCGCGACATGGTCCAGCACGCCGTTCACCATGCCCGGCTCGCGCCCGGCGAAGAAGGCGTGGGCCACGTCCACATATTCGCTGATGAGGATGCGCGGGTGGACGTCGTTGTGGACGAACATCTCATAGGCGCCGGCGCGCAGGATGGCCCGCAGCAGCAGTTCCAGCCGGTCCACCGAGAATCGCGGCTCCAGCGCGGCGGACAGCATGCCGTCCACCTCCTCGCGCCGGTGCGCGGCACCGCGCACGATGTCGGAGAACAGCTGCGGGTCGGCGGCGACGAACTTGGCGCCGTCGATCTCCTCGCCCAGGCGATGCTTGACGAATTCGCCGACCACGGTCTCGACGCCGGTGCCGGTCAGGTCGATCTGGTACAGGGCCTGGACGGCGGCGAGGCGGGCCGCCTTGCGCCGGGCCTTGGCCGAACCGCCACCGGTCTTGTTCCGGGATCCGCGCTTGGGTTTCGCGCGGCCAGCCGCGTCGTCGTTGCTCATGATGCTCATACTGTCCGGAAAAGCTCGCGGGGTCACCGCGGATAGAGGCGGAATTGGCGCTTGATTTCAATCATGTCAAGGCAGGCGCGCGCCGCGAACCCACCCTTGTTCCTGGCCCCGACCGAGGCGCGGGCCCAGGCCTGCTCGCGGTTCTCCACGGTCAGGATGCCGTTGCCCACGGCCAGCGCGTAACGGAGCGCGAGGTCCTGAAGGCCCCGCGCGCTCTCGTTGCAGACGATGTCGTAATGCGTCGTCTCGCCCCGGATCACGCAGCCCAGCGCCACATAGCCGTCGAAACGCTTGCGCGCCGTGAAGAAGTCCATGGAACGCAGGGCATACAGGATCGCCGCCGGGATTTCCAGACAGCCCGGCACCGCCACGCGGTGGTAGGTGGCGCCGTCCTTCTCGATCTCGGCGACGGCGCCACGGACCAGTTCCTCGGCGACGTCCTCGTAGAAGCGCGCTTCCACGATCATGAGGTGAGGCTTGTCGGTCATGGGACGTCGCTCATTGACGTGGCGCGATGGGCTTACGGCGCGTCGGGAAGTGGAATCGGGCGATGCCCGACCACGGTCAGCCCGTAGCCTTCCAGCCCGATGATGGTCTTCACGCGGTTCGACAGCAGAACCATGTTCCGCACGCCGAGGTCCAGCAGGATTTGCGCGCCGACGCCGTAATCGCGCAGAGCCGGGACCGAACTGCCCTTGCCTTCCAGCCGCGCCGTCAGCGTGGTCGACAGGCCGGTCGCCTGCGGTTCGCGCAGCAGGACGACGACCCCCCGCCCTTCCCTGGCGATCAGCTCCATGGAGGCCTGCAACTCGCCCTCGCGCGCGGCGCCCTTGTCGCCCAGCACGTCGTCGAGCACCGACAGCGCGTGCATGCGCACAAGCACCGGTTCGTCGCCGGAGATGTCGCCGCGCACCAGAGCGATGTGCTCGGCGTACGCCACCTTGTTGACGTACACGTACATCTGGAAGCGTCCGCCGAACCGGCTGTCCAGCGAGGCGGCAAGCTTCTGCTCGACGATGGTCTCGGTGCGGCGGCGGTAGGCGATCAGGTCGGCGATGGTGCCCACCTTCAGCCCGTGGAACTGGGCGAACTTCACCAGATCCGGCAGGCGGGCCATGGTGCCGTCGTCGTTCATGATCTCGCAGATCACGCCGGCCGGGGTCATGCCGGCCATGCGGGCGATGTCCACCGCCGCCTCGGTGTGGCCGGCGCGGACCAGAACGCCGCCGTCGCGGGCCAGCAGCGGGAAGACGTGGCCCGGCGTGACGATGTCGTCCGGGCTGGTCTTCGGGTCGATGGCGACCTGGATGGTGCGCGCGCGGTCGGCGGCCGAGATGCCGGTCGTCACGCCCTCGCGCGCCTCGATGGAGACGGTGAAGGCGGTCTGGTGGCGGGTGCCGTTCTGCTGCGCCATCAGCGGCAGGCGCAGGCGCTCGATCCGCTCATGGTCCATGGCGAGGCAGATCAGGCCGCGCCCGTATTTGGCCATGAAGTTGACGGCCTCCGGCGTCGCGCACTGCGCGGGGATGACCAGATCGCCCTCGTTCTCCCGGTCCTCGTCATCGACCAGGATGAACATCCGGCCCTGGCGCGCCTCCTCGACGATTTCTTCGGGGCGGGAGAGATAATCGTGAAATTCGGACGTCATTCCTGCCCTGCCAGCCGCGCGACATACCGCGCGAGCATATCGATTTCCAAGTTGATCCGGTCGCCCGGCTTCAGATCGCCGAAGGTCGTGGCGATCTGGGTGTGCGGGATGATGTTCACGCCGAACCGCGCGCCGTCGACCTCGTTCACCGTCAGCGACACCCCGTCCAGCGCGACCGAGCCCTTCGACGCGATGTATTTGGCGAGGTTGGCCGGCGCCTCGAAGGTGTAGCGCTTCGACTCGCCGTCCGGCCGCACCTCCACCACCGTCGCCACCCCGTCCACATGGCCGGAGACGATGTGCCCGCCCAGCTCGTCGCCGACCTTCAGCGCGCGCTCCAGGTTGACGCGCGTCCCCTCGGCCCAGCCGCCGAGCGTGGTCTTGGACAGCGTTTCCGCCGACGCCTGCACGGCGAACCAGCCGGGGCCCTTCTCGACCACGGTCAGGCAGACGCCGTTGTTGGCGATGGACGCGCCGATCGGCACCGTCTCCATGTCGAAGACGGTTTCGATGGTGAACCGGGTGTCGCCCTGCCGCTCCACGGCTCGCACGCGCCCGACGTCGGTAATGATTCCGGTGAACATGGCGCGGGAATTTAGCAGGTTTTCCACCGGGCGAAAGGCTCATCCGCACGGCGTAGCGCGCAACGGACTGTTGCGCGCGCCGATCCCCACCCCCGCTATCCCCGCCTCACGTAACTCTCGACCAGATCCTCGCCCGCCTGCCGTACCGAAACGCGTTTGAAGCGGGCCATCTGGTCCAGCGCGTCCACGCCGAAGCCATGCACGGCGGGAAGGCCGTCGCCGCCCATGACCGAGGATGCCCGGAACCACTCCAGCCGGTCGGCCAGCCCGGCGCGCAGCAGCGAGGCGGCGAGCGTCGCCCCGCCCTCCACCAGAACGCGGGTCAAGCCCCGGCGGGCGAGTTCCCCGCCGGCCGCCACGATGTCGGGAAGGCCGGCCGTGTCGGCCGGCACGCGGATCACCTCGACGCCGCAATCGGTGAAGGCCTCCAGCCGCATCGCGTCGGCGTCCTCGCGGGTGACGACCCAGGTCGGCACCGCGCGCGCGGTGGCGGCAAGGCGCCCGGTCAGCGGCAGGCGCAGGCGGCTGTCCACGACGATGCGCACCGGCGAATGATGGGTCAGGCCCGGCAGCCGGCAGGTCAGTTCCGGATCGTCGGTGAGCGCGGTGCGGATGCCGACCATGATCGCATCGTTCCGGGCGCGCAACGCATGGCCCCAGGCACGCGCCGTTTCGCTGGTGATCCATTTCGATTCACCGGTGTGGACGGCGATGCGGCCATCCAGCGTGGTGGCGAGCTTGAGGGTGAAGAGCGGCCGGTCGTGCAGGATGCGGTTGAAGAAACCCTGGTTCAGGCGCCACCCCTCGGCGGTGCAGACCCCGGTGGTCACCGCGATGCCGGCGGCGCGCAGCCGCGCCACACCACGGCCCGACACCCGCGGGTCCGGGTCCTCGCAGGCCACCACCACACGGGCGACGCCGGCCTCCACCAGCGCGTCGGCACAGGGCGGCGTCTTGCCGTGATGGCTGCACGGCTCCAGCGAGACGTAGGCGGTGGCGCCGCGCGCGGCACCCCCGGCGGCGGCGAGCGCCACCGTCTCGGCGTGCGGCCGCCCGCCGGGCTGGGTGAAGCCTCGGCCGACCACCATGCCGTCCCGCACCAGCACGCAGCCGACCGCCGGGTTGGGCCACGTGGTCCCCAGTCCGCGCGACGCGAGCGCCAGGGCGGCGCGCATGTGTCGGAGGTCGTCGGCGGTGACGTGGTCGGGCGGGGTCATTCCGCGGCCGGCGGGACCGCGGCGATCCGGGTGGGAATCAGGGCGGCGAGCACGGAACGCTGTTCATCCAGACGGGCGGAGGTCACCGCCTGGGCGGTTTCGATGCGGATG
>JAEZID010000493.1 GCA_023416195.1 Pseudomonadota bacterium
AAGCTGCTGGCCCACATCGTCCACACCCTGCGCGACCGGCTGGACGCGGCGGAGGCGCTGACCGTCGCGGCGGCGGAGACGGCCCGCGCGCTGGGCGCCGACGGCTGCCGCATCTACCGGGCCGGCGATTCGGGCGCCCTGCTGCCGGCCGCCGACTTCGCCGCCGACATCCCGGCGGACCTGGAGCCGGAGACCTTCAAACCGACGCTGGACACGGTCGCGGCGACCGAGGAACCGGTGGCGCTGACGCTGGGCGGCAACCGTCTGCTGGCGGCGCGGACCGAGCATCGGCAGGCGGTGAACGGCGCGGTGCTGATCTGGCGCGGTGACGACTCCGATCCCTGGGACGACGAGGACCACCTGTTGCTGTCGGGCGTGGCCGACCACATCGGCATCGCGCACGCGCATCTGGCCTATCAGGAGCGGCTGCGCCGCCTGTCGGAGCGCGACGGGCTGACCGGCCTGTTCAACCGCCGCACCTTCTTCGAGCGGATGGAGGAGACGATGGGGCGGCCGGACACCGGCCCGTCGGCGCTGCTCTATGTGGACCTCGACAACTTCAAGGCGGTCAACGACCTGCACGGCCACCAGCAGGGCGACGCCGTGCTGAAGGCCATCGGCACCCTGCTGACCAACGGGGTGCGGCCCGGCGATCTGCCCGGCCGGCTGGGCGGCGACGAGTTCGTGCTGTGGCTGGGCCGCACCGACGAGGAGCGCGCCAAGGTGGTGGCCGAACGGCTGCTGAACGGCATGGCCAGCCTGCGCCACCTCTCGGCCAGTCCGGAGAAGCCGCTGGGCCTGTCCATCGGCATCGCCGTGCACCGGCCGGGACGCGGCGAGACGGTGCAGGAGCTGACCGACCGCGCCGATTCCGCCATGTACGACGCCAAGAAGCGCGGCAAGGGCCATTACGCCCTCGCCCCCGATTGCGTTCCCATCGTTGAAGGCTCCGCCCCGGAATCCGCTGTCGTGGAGGCGACCCCGTGACCCATCGCGCCGACGTCCTCGACCCCAGCGATTACGAAGCCGCCAAGCGGATGGTGCAGAGCGAGGACCCGGCGGTTCGCCGGCGCGTCGCCGAGTACCCCAAGACCCGGCCGGAGCTTCTCTATTTCCTGGCCGCAGACGCCGCCGCCGAGGTGCGCAAGGCCATCGCCACCAACGCCGGCACGCCGCGCCAGGCCGACCTGCTGCTCGCCAAGGACCGCGAGGTGGCGGTGCGCGGCGCCGTGGCGCGGAAGATCGCCCGGCTGCTGCCCGACCTGTCGGCCGATCAGGCCTCGCAGATCGAGCGGCTGACCGTGGAGTGTCTGGAGACGTTGGCGCGCGATCAGGCGACCGAGGTGCGCGGAATCCTGGTCGAGGCGCTGAAGGATCTGCCCGACGCCCCCCACAGCGTCATCAACGCGCTGGCCCGCGACGTGGAGCTGTCGGTCTGCGCCCCGGTGCTCCAGCACTCCCCGATCCTCACCGAAGAGGATCTGGTGGACATCATCATGGCCGGGCCGGTGGCCGGCGCCATGTCGGCCATCGCCGGCCGCAAGACGGTCTCCGCCTCCGTCGCCGACGCCATCGCGCGGTCGGACGACGAGGCCGCGGTGACCGCGCTGCTCGCCAACCCCTCGGCGCAGATCCGGGAAGAGACGCTGGACCGCATCCTGGATCAGGCGCCGCAGCACGAACCCTGGCACAGCCCGCTGGTCCGGCGGCCCCGGCTGCCGGCGCGCGCGGTGGCGCGGCTGGCCAGCTTCGTCGCCGACAACCTGCTGAAGGTCCTGCAGGAGCGCACCGACTTGGAGCCGGGGGCGGCGCGCGAACTGGCCGAGGCGGTGCGGACGCGGGTCGGCAAGTGCGCCGCCGGCCCGACCCCGATCCGCGGCCCGGTCGATTTCGGCGAGGAGGAGCTGGGGCTGGCGCCGGAGAAGGAAAAGCCCGTCGAGCGCCCGAGCGACAAGGCCGCGCGGCTGAACAAGGAAGGCAAGCTGACGGAAAAGCTGCTGGAAGGCTCCCTGGTGGAGGGCGACCGCGCCTTCGTCATGGCCGGTCTGGCGGAGCTGTCGCAGATCCCGCTGCCCATCGTGGACCGCATCATCGGCACCCACGCGCCGCGCGCCGTGACCGCGCTGGTGTGGCGCGCCGGCCTCAGCATGCGGTTCGCCCGGCAGGTGCAGTTGCGCCTCGCCCAGATTCCGCCAAAAACGGCGCTTAATGCTCGGGAAGGCGTCCTCTACCCGATGTCCGACGACGAGATGCGCTGGCAGCTCGAATTCTTCGGGGTCGAGGAGAAGAAGTGAC
The DNA here is from genome assembly GCA_023416195.1 of Pseudomonadota bacterium. GTDB lineage: Bacteria > Pseudomonadota > Alphaproteobacteria > Azospirillales > Azospirillaceae > Azospirillum. The sequence continues at coordinate 2,296 of JAEZID010000493.1, forward strand.
GTCGCGTCCTTCATCGGGTCCATTCATGCGCATCCTGTCCCTGGTTCTGTATCTCCTCGTTCTGGCCGTTCCCGCTTCCGCCGCGCCGCCGCCCGCCTCCCCGGAGGAGCGGGAGGTCGTGGCCGTGTTCGAGAGCGCCCGGACCGCGCTGACCCAGAAGCGCGGCTCGGCGGTGGTGCCGCTGCTCTCCCGCGCCTCCCAGGACAAGCTGGAGGCGGTGCGCGCCGCCGCCCGCAACGGCACGGACGCCGGAATCGGCCGGCTGGAACCGGCGGAGAAGTTCGCCGCCATGGGCCTGCGCCGCTACGTCAGCCCGTCCGACCTGCGCCGCATGTCGCTGGGCGATCTGGCCGACCACGGGATCCGTCAGGGCTGGCTCGGCCCCAACGTGATCGGCAGCAGCGGGCTCGGCCCGGTGCGGGTCAAGGGCGACCGCGCCTCGGCCATCCTGATGGTGGACAACCGCCCGGCGCTGGTGCCTGCCGATTTCGTCCGCGAGGGCGGCAAGTGGCGCATCGACCTCGCCAACGTCTTCACCTTCGGCAGCCAGATGCTGAAGGGCTTCGCCGCCATGTCCGGCAAGGGCGAGGACGCCTACATCGCCGACCTGCTGGAGAAGCTTCCGGCCAAGCCGGCGATGATGCATCGGTAGGCCCGATGTTCCTTTCCCGCCGGGGGTGGGGAGGGGAATTTCGGGAGCGCTTTGGAATCGTCCAACCGCCGCCGCGAAGTACACCGCCTGCGACTCGGTGGACGGTTGCAAGGATTCTAGTGATTGCGTTAGAGTCGCGCCGCACGCACTAAGCGTTGGTGCCACTCATGACCGCTCCGGATGGCTTTCCTTTCGACGCGTTGGACTCGCGGTCCGACGTGCTGCCCCATTCGGCCCTGGGTCTGTGCCCGTCCGCGGCGGTCGGTGGCGTGGCGCGTCCGTCCGTGGCGCGCCCCTCTGCGGCGCACAGCGTTGGATACTCCGTTCCCTGCGAGGCGGGCTTCGCCGCCGCCGTTCTGAGGCTGGCCAGCAGGCGCGGCGTGGATGCATCGGCGCTGGCCTCGGCCGCGCTGCTGCTGGCGCCGGACAGTCTGGACGATCCCGGCGCGCTGGAGGGTGACGAGACCCGGCTGGAACTGCGGCTCGTTCCCGGACTGGACAACGCGGCCATCCGCCGGGCGCTGGCGGCGGCGCTGGCGCTGGCCGATCCGGACTGGCGGCTGGTCCCGGCGACCGACGTGGCGCAGCTGGAAGCCACGGTGGAGAAGCTGGACTATCGCAACAAGGCGCTGGCCCACGCGCTGGAGCGGGTGTCCTTCCGGCCGCTGAACGGGCAGGTGACGCAGGTGCGCGACGCGGCGCAGCTGTTCGGCTTCGTCAACGAATGGTGCTTCGACGAGGACCGGGTGGTGAAGCGCTTCCGCGAACTGGCCCCGGTCTACCACCCGGACACAGGCGTTGTCGCCTGCCGCGAGCGCATGGCGCAGTTGATCGAGGCCCGCAACCTGCTGATCCGCCACGTCCGCACCGCCTACACGTCGGGCGATTGGGCGAAACGGCGGGGTGGGTGTTAGCCACCGCCGCCGGCCGAAATCGAGTTCAGGTGGCTTATCGATTCTGCTGCGTTGCAGGGGCGCGCGCCATTCGCCTGGGGTGCCCCGGCGGGGGAGAGGTGCCACCCGCGATGCGGTCTCGCAGGCCACCGGCGAAAGCGACGTCGAGAGCGGCCGGTTCTCCGGCCAGAAGGACGAACTGAGGGGTCGCCACGACGAGAATCGGTTTCTGGCTTCCCGGCCACAGGCCTAGGTCCACGAACTCCGCGTGATTGATGGCGGACAGCAGGCTGCGGGGCATGTCCGAGGCGCGCCGCTGTTCGGGAAATAGGTCATCCTGCAAGATGTTCAGAAGGAACTCGAACCCAGGCCCGTTCCTGTCGAGCTTGGCTGCGATTTCCGAATAGCTCTGGCCATCCACGTCGGCGCGGTCCATGCACAGCATCGCGACGAGAAGCAGCGGCCGGATGCGGTCGTCGCCGTTTGGCCTGGGATGAGGCGAGGGAACGGTGTTCAGACCGAGGATGGTCAGCCAGTTCGCTGGTGGATTTTGAGGCGTATCCGGACGGCGATGCGTTACCAGACGTATCGCGCCCCCCGGTTCGCGCGTAGAGCGAAGGACGATGTCCATAATTTGGGCGCTCGGCCTCCCGTTCAACGGAGCAACGCCGGCCCGATTGAACACCTCGTTGAGAACGTCGTAGCACTGGTAGAGCCGTTGAACGTGCTCGCTGGACTTCATGGCGTGGATCCGCGACGACAGGGTTGCGGTGGTCGCCGCCGCCGGGTCGAGGATGCGGACCGCGACCGGTTCGAGCCAGGGATCGCCGCGCACCTGTTCCAGCGCGAAGATGGTCCGCAGGCCGATGTCGCGCAGTTGGCGGTATTTGTCCGGGCCGACCTCCAACGCCAGTTGGGCTTGCGCGATCCAGTCCAGGCAGGTGAGCAGCCCGTAGGGCGTCTCAGCGCAGAGAAGCACCGGGTTTTCCGTCGCCAGCGTCTGGACGTCGGTGATTTCCCGCTCGGCCAGACGGAACTCGATTTCGCTGTCGATGCCGTCGATCATGCTCAGCGGCATGGAGCGGGCGCTTTCCGCCGCGCCGGGCGCGATCCGCCGCAACCGCAACTGGGGGATCTTCTGCATCAGCAGATCGAGTCCCGCCGCCGGAAAGAACCCGACGAGAAAGCCGGCGATCGGAACCACGTTGCTGGCCAACACGCCGCTCGGCACCAGATGGCGAAGGACCAGAGCCGTCGTGCAGGCCAGCACGATCCGCGCCGAGGCGCGCAGGAACGACATCGGCGACAGGTCGAAGCACGAGATCCGACGCACCAGATACATGAGCGACCAGACGTAGGCGCCGAGAAACGCGAAGCCCAACACCGCGCCGCTCAGCTTCTGGTAATCGGCGAGTTCGGGGTTCGTCCTCCCGCCGTTCGGCGCGGCTTGCTCCCCGGTGTTCTGCCCGCTCGTCGGGGTGGTCGGGGATGTCGTGGTTTCGGTGCCGGGTACCGGTGTCACGGGCTTCATCAACTCCTGCTGCGCGCCCGGAACGCCATAGATGAAGCTCTCATTGCCCCAATTGATCGTCGGTGCATAGGTGATCAGATAGATAAAGCCCAAGGTGCTGATGGCGCCGAAAATCGCCATTGTCATGATGTAGAAAATCAGCTCGTGCGTTGCCCGAAACCAGTTCTTGGCCTGCTCCATCCTGGACTTCGGCTCGGTGGCGAGATCGTATTTCTGAAGGGCGAATTCGAAGGTCGGAAACAGGCTGACATCCCGGTTCGACGCGTGCTGAAAGGTGGTCCGCAGGTTGCGGAGCACGGTCTGGCGATGCTTCTTCACGGCGTACCGACCCGCCAGGACCGATGTCGGGATAAAGACGCCGAAGATGAACACGAGCCAATTGGAAAAACTGTCGTTTGGAACGAAGGTGAAAGGCCACGAAATCATCGTTTCCTCCCCGCTTTCGGAGATGATGGCTGTGAGTCCTTCTCTCGACTTTCAGCATGCAAGAGTATGCAAGTCACCGCGCTGCGTGCGGCGGCGTTCTTTTTTGAGAAATGATGGCACGACTCGGGCCGCTTGAGAACAGACGAGTTCTGTTCTGCGATGGTCCTTTTCCAATGTTTCCGGATTACGCCGTTCTTGAGGGATGTGCCGTCATCCCGGCGCGGCTCAGTCGGAAAGCCCGATGGCCTCGGCGATGCTGGCGCCTTCCAGCACGGCGCCGTCCATCGTCGCTCCGGTCAGGTCGGCGCCGGACAGGTCGGCCTCGCTGAGGTTGGCGCCGCGAAGATCGGCGCCGGACAGGTTGGCGCCGGACAGGTTGACCTTGCGCAGGTCGGCGTTCTTCAGAATCGCCATGCCCAGGCGGGCGCGCTGGAGGTTGGCGCGCCAGACGTGGCCGCTCATCGTCTGGATGTGCACCGGGCCGAGCTGCGCCTCGGTCAGGTTGGCGCCGGTCAGGGTCGCGCGCTCGAAATTGATGCCGCGCAGGTCGGCCTTGGTGAAGTCCACCTTGCGCAGATCGGACAGCGACATGTCGGCGATGGCGAGCGTGGCGCCGGACAGCACCGCGCCGCGCAGCGTGATGCACTGAAGGATCGCCGCCGACAGGTTGATGCCCGCCAGCTTGCGCCCCGACAGGTCGAGCGCGGACAGGTCGGCGCGCTTGCCGTCCTTGCCGCCGCTGTCGATCCAGGCGCCGTGGCTGAGCAGGATCTCGCGCAGGTCGTCGTCGGGGTTGTCCAGCGTCTTCGCGGTCACCGCCCCGGCGAGGTTGGGAGAGCGCAGCTGCGCCGCGTCCAGGATGGCGCCGATCAGGTTGGTGTTGGTGAAGTTGGCGCGCCCGATGGCGCAGCCGGTCATCACGGCACCCGACAGGCGGGCGCCGGACAGGTTCGCCTCCGACAGGTCGGCGTCCGTAAGGTCGCAGCCGGTCATGTTGGAGTTGGTCAGGTTCGCGCGCATGAACTTCGTGCCGCGCAGGATCGCGTCGGTCAGGTCGGTCTGCATCACGAAGGCGTTGGCCACCTTGGCGCGGGACAGGTCGGCGCCCCGGATGGTGGCGGCCGTCAGCTCCGACGTCAGGACGGAGTCCTGGAAGCTGTGATGGACCATCTCGCCGCCGGCCCCGTAATGGAGCAGCGTGCCGTCGCGCAGGTCCACTTCGACCAGGGTGGCTTCGGACAGGACGGCGCCGCGCAGGCAGGCCCCGCGCAGGTCGGCGCGGCGGAGATCCGCCTTTTCCAGATTCGCCAGACGCAGATCGGCGGCGTAGAGGTTGGCGTTGGCGAGGTTGGCGCCGGTCAGGCGCGCGCTGAACAGCTTGGCGCCGGACAGGTCGGCGTCCGACAGGTCGATGCCCGACAGGTCCAGATGCGACAGGTCGCGCATCTTCAGGTTGGCGCGCACGCCGCCCGGCTGGCTTCTGCGGAAGGCCTGGTGCCGCAGCAGAATCGCGTTCAACTGACTTTGCGTCAGCTTGGTGCGCGGCGAGTTCGAACCGAAGCCTTGCGCGGAAGACATCAACGGGGACCTTCGTTGTGACGCCGTCCAATCTGAGCGGGAAGCCCCGAACAAACAGTTAATGACCAGTAACGATTGCTTCAGTTACACCTATAATGAAGCACAGGGGTTCCGTCTACAGCCCTATTAGTCGAGGGGGCTTTCGCTCACCGGCCTATGACATGGGCGGCAACGGGCTGTCATGGGCGGGCCTTGATGGGCGGAATGCGGGGAAATGCGGCGCTGTTGACTCCCGGCCCCCGGATCCGTATGGTCCGCCGACCTGCATCCGTCGAGCCGATCGACCGGGTACCGCCGGCCACCGTGCCGGGGACCTCAGCCAGTCCGCGAGTGTCGCGCACTGGCGCTTTCGTGCTTGCGCGTGTGTCGGAACGAAACTGAGGACCGCTGACCCATGTTCGAAGGCCTGACCGGACGCCTGGGCGACATCTTCGACAAGCTGCGCCGCCGTGGCGCGCTGAGCGAGGAGGACGTCAACGCCGCGCTGCGCGAGGTGCGCGTGGCGCTGCTCGAGGCCGACGTGGCTCTGCCCGTGGTCAAGCAGTTCGTCGCCCAGGTCAAGGAACGCGCCGTCGGCCAGGAGGTGCTGCGCTCCGTCACTCCCGGCCAGCAGGTCATCAAGGTCGTCCACGACAACCTCGTGGAGATGCTGGGCGCCGGCGAGGACATCAACCTCAACGCCGCCGCGCCCGTGCCGGTCCTGATGGTCGGCCTCCAGGGCTCGGGCAAGACGACCAGCACCGCCAAGATCGCGCTGCGCCTGAAGACCAGGGACCGCAAGAAGGTCCTGATGGCCTCGCTCGACGTGCGCCGCCCGGCCGCGCAGGAGCAGCTGAAGGTTCTGGGCGAGCAGACCGGCGTCGCCACGCTGCCCATCATTCCGGGCCAGGACCCGGTGACCATCGCCAAGCGCGCCATCGAGACGGGCCGCCGCGAAGGCTACGACGTGGTGATGCTCGACACCGCCGGCCGCCTCGCCATCGACGAGGAGCTGATGGCCGAGGTCGCCGCCGTGCGCGACGCGACCAGGCCGGCGGAAACGCTGCTGGTCGCCGACGCCATGACCGGCCAGGACGCGGTGACCGTCGCCACCAACTTCAACGACAAGGTCGGCATCACCGGCATCGTGCTGACCCGCGTGGACGGCGATGCCCGCGGCGGTGCCGCGCTGTCGATGCGCCAGATCACCGGCAAGCCGATCAAGCTGCTGGGTGTCGGCGAGAAGATCGACGCGCTGGAGCCCTTCCACCCCGACCGCATCGCCGGCCGCATCCTCGGCATGGGCGACGTGGTGTCGCTGGTGGAGAAGGCCGCCGAGACCATCGACAAGGACGAGGCCGAGAAGCTCGCCCGCAAGATGGAGAAGGGCCAGGGCTTCGACCTCGACGACATGGCCTCCCAGCTGAAGCAGCTGCGCAAGATGGGCGGCATGTCCGGCCTGATGGGCATGCTGCCGGGCATCGGCAAGATCAAGAATCAGCTCAAGGACGCCAACATCGACGACGGGATGATCAAGCGCCAGGAGGCGATCATCTCCTCGATGACCAAGGCGGAGCGCAAGAACCCCGACATCATCAAGGCGTCGCGCCGCAAGCGCATCGCCGCCGGCTCCGGCACCAGCGTGCAGGAGGTGAACAAGCTGCTGAAGCAGTTCGACACCATGCGCGGGATGATGAAGCAGGTGCAGAAGATGGGCAAGAAGGGCCTGATGCGCGGCGGCTTGCAGAATCTTCTGCCGAAGAATTTCCGGGGGTTTCAGTGACCCCCGGCTATCTCACCGCGTGAGACACGCGATACCGTTTAACGACCAACCAGGAAAGCAGTTCGACCCATGTCCCTGAAGATCCGTCTCGCCCGTGGCGGCGCCAAGAAGCGCCCGTTCTACGCCATCGTCGTCGCCGATGCGCGCAGCCCGCGCGATGGCCGCTTCATCGAGAAGATCGGCACCTACAACCCGATGCTGCCGAAGGATCACGAGCAGCGCATCGTCCTGAACGCCGAGCGCGCCAAGCATTGGCTGTCGGTCGGCGGCCAGCCGACGGACCGCGTCGCCCTGTTCCTGGCGAACGCCGGCCTGATCGCCAAGCCGGAGGTCCGCGAGACCCCGAAGAAGTCCGCCCCGAAGGCGAAGGCCCAGGAGCGTCTGAAGGCCGAGGCCGCCGCCAAGGCCGCCGCCGAAGGCGCCGAGGGCTGATAAGGCTTCCGTGGGCCGGGTGGCGCCGCTGGCGGAACCCGGCCCATGGGCCCGAGCGAATCTCTCATGTCCACGAAAGTCTGTGTCGGTCAGTTCGCGGGGTCGCACGGCGTCCGGGGCCTGGTGAAGCTGAAGAGCTTCACCGGGGATCCGGCGGCGGTGGCCTCCTACGGCCCGCTCTCCGACGAGCGGGGCGGGCGCCTGTTCCGTCTGTCGCTCCAAGGCATGGCCAAGGATCTGTTCCTGGTCCGCGTCGAGGGCATCGCGACGCGCGAGCAGGCGCAGGAACTGGCCGGCGTCCGCCTGTATGTGGATCGCTCCGCCCTGCCGGAGACGGAGGACGAGGACGAGTTCTACCACGCCGACCTGATCGGTCTGCGCGCGGAACTCGCCGACGGGTCCGTCTACGGCACGGTGAAGGCGCTGTATGACTTCGGGGCCGGTGACGTGCTGGAAATCCGCACGGAATCGGGCTCGCTGGAAATGCTGCCCTTCACCCGGGCGTGCGTTCCGGTTGTCGATGTGAAGGGAGGCCGCGTCGTGGTCGACCTTCCGGCGGTGATCGAAGCGCGCGAAGGCGAGAAAAACGCTGAGGATGGGGAGGTCCAGCCGTGAATCACGGCGCGACCGGCCCGCTCGTCTGGACGGCCAAGGTCCTGACGCTGTTCCCGGACATGTTTCCGGGCCCGCTGGGTCAAAGCCTCGCGGGAAAGGCGTTGGAAAATGGAGTCTGGGCGCTGGAATCAGTGGACATCCGTTCTTTCGCGCGCGATAAACACCGCTCCGTCGATGACGCCCCCTTCGGTGGAGGGGCCGGCATGGTCATGCGGCCGGATGTGCTGGACGCGGCTTTGACCGCGACGGCGGGTCCGCCGGATGCTCCGGAACGCGGCAGGGCGATCTACTTGTCGCCGCGCGGCCGGGTGCTGGACCAGGATCTGGTCAAGGAGCTGGCGGCCACCCCGGTGGTCACGCTGCTCTGCGGCCGGTACGAGGGGGTGGACCAGCGGGTGCTGGACGCGCACGACCTTGAGGAAGTCAGCCTCGGGGATTTCGTGCTGTCCGGCGGCGAGGTCGCCGCGATCTGCCTGATCGACGCCGTGGTGCGCTTGCTCCCCGGTGTCATGGGCAACGTGACGACGGCGGACGAAGAGAGTTTCGAGAGGGGATTGCTCGAATATCCCCACTACACCCGGCCGGCGGTCTGGACCGATGGGCAGGGTGTGGAACGACCGGTGCCGGACATCCTGTTGTCCGGCCACCACGAAAGGGTTCGCGC
>JAEZID010000507.1 GCA_023416195.1 Pseudomonadota bacterium
GACGTGCACACGGGCGGCATCTACGCGCTGTGCTCGCACCCCAGCTACGATCCCAACCAGTTCACCATGGGCATCAACGCCGAACTGTGGGAAGAGCTGCTGTCCAACCCCGCCACGCCGCTGAGCAACAAGGCGGTGGCCGGCCAGTACCCGCCGGGGTCCACCTACAAGCCGGTGGTGGCGCTGGCCGCGCTGGAATCGGGCGCCATCAGCCGCAACCATACGGTCTTCTGCCCCGGCCACATGGACCTGGGCGACCACCGCTTCCACTGCTGGAAGAAGGGCGGGCACGGCACGGTGGACGTGGTCGGTGCGCTGCGCCATTCCTGCGACGTCTGGTTCTACGACGTGTCGCGCCGCGTCGGCATCGACCGCATCGCCGAGATGTCGCACCGCTTCGGCATGGGCGAGCTGTCCGGCCTCGACCTGCCGCACGAGCGGCCGGGCCTGATCCCGTCGATCGAATGGAAGAAGGGCGCGCTCGGCAAGCCCTGGTCGCCGGGCGAGACGCTGATCGCCTCCATCGGGCAGGGCTATGTGCTCTCGACGCCGCTCCAGCTCGCGCTGATGACCGCGCGGCTGGCCAACGGCGGCCACGCGGTGAAGCCGCACCTGACCAAGCAGATCAAGGCTCTGTCGACGGAGCAGACCTCCTGGCCGTCCATCGGGGTGAAGAAGGAGAACCTCGACCTCGTCCTGCGTGGCCTCTACGAGGTGACGAACGCTCCCAACGGCACCGCCTACAAGTCGCGCATCACCGAGCCCGGCTTCGAGATGGCCGGCAAGACCGGCTCCGCCCAGGTGCGCCGCATCACCATGGCCGAGCGCAGCACCGGCGTGAAGAAGAACGAGGATCTGCCCTGGCGGGAGCGCGACCACGCGTTGTTCATCTCCTACGCCCCGGTCAGCTCGCCGCGCTACGCCTGTTCGGTGTTCGTGGAGCATGGCGGCGGCGGCTCGACCGCGGCGGCGCCCATCGCGCGCGACATCCTTCTGGAATGCCAGAAGCGCGACCCCGGCCGTGGCGCCGTAGCCGACGGCGCGCCGCCGCCGGCCCCGCCGGGCGACCGTTCGCGGGGGTAGGGGCTTACACCACCCCCAGTGCCTTCAGCACCGGCACGCGCCGCCGGGTGAAGCTGTCGAAGCGCCCGCGCAGCTCCGCCAAATTCTCCTCGGCCGTGGCGAGCCTCACGCCGTCCCGCGACAGGGCCAGCCCATCGGCCGCGATCCGCTCCCAGGCGAGGACCGCCGGGTCCTGCCCGGTGCGCTGCGCCAGCAGGAACAGCGCCTCGATGCGCGACACCGCCACCCCGGAGCCGATCACCGGCGAGGCCAGATAGCCCAGTTCGTCGCTGCTCCGGTTGCGCTCCAGCACCACGGTGTTGAAGCGGTCGGCCTGCGCCGCGCGCCGCTCGTGCCCGTCCAGGGGCAGGGCGGGGGAGACGAACGCCAGGCTGGTCAGCATCATCAGCGCGCGCAGAACCGCGTCCTCTCCATGCCGGGCGAGATCGGGGAGGGCCAGCAGATCGCCCAGCGACGACGCCCCGCCCACCAGGGCCGCCGCGAGCGGCTCATACAGGCTGGCCTCCAGCGACACGCGGCCGACCGGAGTCATGACGACCTCCGGCAGATCGTCCGGCGGCACCAGCAGGGCGAAGCGCGTGGCGCGCAGCCAGTCGGAGCGTTCCGCCGCCGTCAGGCGCTCGGCACCCTTCACGAACAGGTCGCGGCGGAAGCCCCGGTTCGTCAGTACGTCGCGCAGGGTTTCCCGATAGGCCGGGTCGTGCGCCTCGCGCACCAGCGCCAGCGCGTCCGCCGACAGGCACAGTTCGTCGATCTGCTCCATGGGCACGGACGGCCCGGCGAAATCCAGCTTGGCGCCGGCCAGCTCGCGCGCCACGTCGGCGTGGTAGAAGGCGGTCCAGTCGCCGTTCAGATACTCGTGCGCGATGTAGTTGGGGGACTTGCGTTTCAGCGATTCCAGCCGCGCCGGCACCTCGTCGGCCTGCGCGAACCAGCCCGCGTTCAGCGCCGTGAGCCTGCTCGCGAAGGCTACCGCCTGCTCGATCCGTTCCGGCAGGGCGCCGTTGCGGTCGTTCGTGTGCTCGACCAGGATCCGCCGCAGCGGCATGTAGGCGAGCGTGCCGGGCAGGGCGTTGTAGCTGACGAAGACCAGCCCGCCGGGCTTCAGCCGGCGGCGCAGCGCGTCCACCAGGATCGCGCGATTCTCGGCGCTGACCCAGGACCAGACGCCGTGCAGGGCAACAATGTCCAGGTCCGGCCCTTCCCGCCGGGCGTAGTCGGCAAAACTTTCCTCCAGGAAGGCGGCGTTGCCGAGCCCGGCCTCGTCGGCCAGCCGGCGGGCGCCGGCGATGTGCGCGGGGTTGAAGTCCACTGCCTCGAACCGGGCGTCGGGGTGGCTGCCGGCCAGCACGGCGCTGCTGACGCCATGGCCGCAGCCCAGCTCCGCGTAGGTGAACGCGCCGGTGAGATCCGCCGGGGGACGCCAGCCGCGCAGCACCAGCGCGAAGGACAGCAGCGACGGCGACAGCTCGCGATAGAAGGCGCGGATGTAGTCGATCCCGCCGACGTAACCTTCCGTCCAGTTTCCCATGGTCCGCCCCTCCTTGATCGGGACGGTGATAGCGGCCAACCCCGGCCTTGGGAAGCCTTACCCGCCTTGGGAAGCCTACCCGCCTTGGGAAGCCTACCCGCCTTGGAAGCCTATCCGAAGGTCTCCGCCGACAGCCAATCCACCATGCGCGGGCAGCCGCAGCAGGACGCGGCGGTGCAGGCCGGCGTCTCGCCCGGCCGGGCGGGACGGGCCAGCGC
>JAEZID010000583.1 GCA_023416195.1 Pseudomonadota bacterium
GAGATGCGCCTTGAGGCCGGCATGCCGCCCTTCGGCCGGCTCGCCGCCCTAATCGTCTCGGGGGAGGATTCGGCGGCGGTGGAGCGCGTCGCCATGGCGCTGGGCCGGGCGGCGCCGCGCAGCGAGACCGTCCATGTGCTGGGACCGGCGCCGGCGCCGCTGGCCCTGCTGCGCGGCCGTCACCGGCGCCGCCTGCTGCTGAAGGCGCCCCGCACGACTCAGGTGCAGCCGCTGATCGCGCGCTGGCTGGAAGACGTGGAGATCCCGCCCAACGTGCGCGTGCAAGTTGACGTGGATCCCTACAGCTTCTTGTGAAGGGGCTTGCGACTTATTGTCTCTGCGCTCGTCGCAAGGCACCTGTGACGATTGGTCCGTTGCGGGAACGGACTCTTGGTATTACCAGACTGGGGACCGTCTTTTCCCAGAGCGTTTCCCCCGAGCGTTTCCATGCCCAGGCTTCACCGCCGTTTCCACATCCGGCACCTGCTGACGGTGCTGCCCGTCCTCCTCCTGCTCCTCGTCATCGCGGTGGCGGCGGGCGTGCCCGCGCAGACGCGCGGCAGCGAGGCGGAGGCGAAGGCGCTGCTCGACAAGGCGACGACCTTCCTGCACCAGAACGGGGTCGCGGCCGCGCCGGACGCCTTCGCGCGCCGCGACGGCGCCTTCATCGACCGCGACCTTTACCCGACGCTGATCGACGGCGACGGGGTGATGGTCGCGCACGGCTGGGCGCCGAGGCTCAACGGCACGGATCTGTCGGAGCTGAAGGATGTGGACGGCAAGCCCTTCATCCGCGACGCGCTCGCCCTCATCGCGGAAAAGGGCGTCGGCGCGGTGAGCTACAAGTGGACCGATCCCCTGTCGGGGCAGATCGCGCCCAAGACCATGCATGTCCGGCGCGTCGTTCTGAACGGTGCGCCCTACATGCTGTCGGTGGGCGTCTACCGGTAGGGCGAATCGGCGGGAATTTTCAGCGTTTCAGAGGACGGAGAAGGCGCGTTCCTGGCGCGGGCGGGGGCGCCAGATCGACAGGCACTCGGTGGCGGTGGTCCCGGTGCCGATGCCGTACCAGCCGGAACGGTCGTTGAAGGAGAGGCTGTAGCGGCCCTGGCCGTCGCGCTCGAAACGGAACACCGGGCGGTCGACGCCGGGCAGCAGGACCAGCAGGCGGTCGTACTCGCGCCCCGTCTCGCGGATCACCCCGGCCCAGTGGCCGAGACGCAGCTTCGGTTCCGCGACCGCTTCGAATTCGGTAAGGTCGGCGGGCGTGAAGCGGGCGCAGGAGAAGGCGACGACAGTCATAGCAAGCCTTTGGTCGTTTCCGTCCGGGGAGCCTTCCAGGGGCCGGCTCCCGGTTGCACTTGATGGCCGGACCGTGCGCGCGAATGGTTAAATGGGTGTTAAGCGACCCGGAAGGTCACAGTCTCGTCTCCGCCCCGGTTCGGTCCGCCGTGCGATGAAGGGGGCGGTCCACGGGGACCGGCAAGGCGGGCGGCAGAAAACACCTGTTCGGTGCGTACATTCGCGCCGGGACATTTCCGAGCAGGACAGGCGCAAAACGCCGCACGCAAATTGTCCAGACCCCGTTGCGCATGGGCTAATCCTGTGATATTGGACCGCTCGCTTTCGCGGACCGGGTCGCCGCGATGCGGGTTTTCCCGCCCTTAAGGCCCTGAAAATTCTCCGTCTACCGACACTCAATTCGAGGGATCAGGTGGCATCCGAAGGTACAGGCGTTTCCGAACTCGCTACGCGCTACTCCATCGCGCTGTTCGAGCTTGCGGATGAGAACAAGGCGTTGGATCAGGTCGCGAGCGATCTGGTTGCGCTGAAGCAAATCCTGGCCGAGAGCGCCGACCTTCGCCGCCTCGTCCAGAGCCCAGTGATCAGCCGCGACGATCAGGGCCGCGCCATTGCCGCGGTTCTGGATCGTGCCGGGGCCTCCGATCTGACCAAGCGCTTCATCGGGCTGGTGGCGAAGAACCGCCGCCTGTTCGCGCTGCAAGGCATGATCGCGGGCTTCCTGGCCGAGCTGGCCCGCCGCCGAGGCGAGGTCACGGCGCAGGTCACGTCCGCCAAGCCGCTGAGCGACGCTCAGCTCCAGGCGGTCACGGACGCGCTGAAGGCGTCGGTCGGATCGAAGGTGTTGGTGAACGCCTCCGTCGATCCCGCGCTGATCGGTGGGATGATCGTTAAGTTCGGCTCGCGCATGGTCGACACCTCGGTGCGCACGAAGCTGGACAAATTGCAACTTGCCATGAAGGCCTCAGGGGGATCAGTCTGATGGATATCCGCGCCGCAGAAATCTCTGCGATCCTCAAGCAGCAGATCGCGAATTTCGGCACCGAGGCGGACGTCGCCGAGGTCGGCCAGGTGCTGTCGGTGGGTGACGGCGTCGCCCGCGTGCACGGCCTGGACAACGTCCGCGCCGGCGAGATGGTCGAGTTCCCCGGTGGCATCAAGGGCATGGCGCTGAACCTCGAAACCGACAACGTCGGTATCGTGATCTTCGGCGGCGACCGCGACATCAAGGAAGGCGACACCGTCAAGCGCACGGGCACCATCGTGGACGTGCCGGTCGGCCGCGGCCTGCTGGGCCGCGTCGTGGACGGTCTCGGCAACCCGATCGACGGCAAGGGCCCGCTGGTCGACGTCGAGCGCAAGCGCGTCGAGGTGAAGGCCCCCGGCATCATCCCGCGCAAGTCGGTGCACGAGCCGATGCAGACCGGCTTGAAGGCCATCGACAGCCTGGTGCCGATCGGGCGCG
>JAEZID010000003.1 GCA_023416195.1 Pseudomonadota bacterium
GCGCGAATCGAGAACATTTTCCAACGGAGACCACGCATGTCCGTCCAGACCTTCCACCCGACGCCGGTTGACCAGAGCGTGACCAACTGGGCCGTCGCCCAGCGCATCGTCGGGCCGTTCGCCCCGCACGCGCAGACGGCGCCCGATATGACCGTGGCTCTCGACGCCGGCTATCTGCTCAGCGGCACCACCCTTACGGAGGTTAACGCGCAGACCATCGGCCCCTTCACCCCGCCGACCTCGGGCTTCCGCATTGACCGCGTGGTGGTGGACCGTTCCACGGGCGCGGCCAGCATCGTCGCTGGCGCTGCGGACAGCCCGACCCCGCCGGCCATTCCTTCGGGCACGCTGCCGGTGGCGCGAGTGTTTCTGGAATCCTCGTCGACCGCGGTCACCAACGAAATTCTCGCGGATGAGCGCGCGCTGTTCGACGTGACGACGCCGACCGGCGACCAAGTTATTTGCCGGGCGTCGCTGGGAGGGACAAACCAGACGGGCCTTTCGCCGAACACCTGGAACAAGGTCAACCTGTCGGTCGCCCACATCGATATCGGCAATGGCTTCGATGCGGCCAACCGCCGCTTCAAGCCCAGCGTTGCCGGATACTATTCCGTCCAGTTCGTCGGCTATTTCAACGGCTCCCTGCTGACCACGAGCTTCGCCGGCCTTTCGAAAAACGGCTCCCATATTGCGGCGGTTGGCGCCCACCACAGCAACCAGACGCAATGGACGTCCGCGAACGTCGGGACGACCGTCTATCTGAACGGCACCACCGACTATGTCGAGGCCACGGCCAATCCGGGCGGCAACACCGGCACCCTCCATGGCGGCGTGGCCTACACGTGGTTCTGCGCGACTCTGATCCGTTAAGCTTCCAGGTCGCAAAAAAGGCGTGCCGGGCCTGTGCCCGGCACGCCTTCGACGTTCACACCCATTCCAGATGGGATCGATCACTGCCCCATCTGCGCCCGATTGAAGGCCAACTGGTCCGGGGTCAGCTGGAAGCCGACGAAGATGTTCCAATCCTTGGCGTTCGCTTCCTTGGGCAGCGGGATCTTCGGCGACAGCTCTTCCCGGCTGCCGGCGCGCGGCTTGCCCGGTTCGAAGGTCACGGAGGTCTCGAACTCCGTCTTGGCGCTCGGCGCCTCCTCGCCCGGCTTGGCGATGGCGACGAAATAGCGGTACGTCGCCTGATTTCCCTGAAGCGCCGGGCCGCGCTCCGCCACCAGATAGAGGTTCACGTTCACGGTCACGCCGTCGCCGGCGTATTCGCAGTTGCCGCTGAAGTCGGCCAGCGCCGCGCGCGACTGCACATCGGTCAGGTCGCGCCCGCCGCCCGCGCGGAACTGGGTCACCTCGGCCAGATCGCGGACGATGGCGACCTTCGGGCAGGACAGCGCGGCGGTGGGCGCCTGGGGAGCGCCGTTGAGGCCAAGGCCGGAGCAGCCGGACAGCGCCAGCACGCCCAGAGTCAACAGCGCGGGCGCCAGCGGGCTTTTCCGGACGGGGGTTCCTATATTACGGTCGCGGCGGCGGTCCATCGGTCTGGCCTACTGGTTGGATTGGTTCTCTGCGCCGCGACTTTAGAGAAGCGGTCGGGCCGGCACAAGGCCGCGCGGTCGCATCGTTACCCCTTCGGCACCCCTATCCAGGCATCGGAAACGCCCGCATGACGAAGACGCCCCTCACCATCCTCCTTGCGGCTCCCCGTGGGTTCTGCGCCGGCGTGGACCGCGCCATCCAGATCGTCGAGGTGGCTTTGGAGCGGTTCGGCCCGCCCGTCTACGTCCGCCACGAGATCGTGCACAACCGCTTCGTCGTGCAGAGCCTGGAGGCCAAGGGCGCCGTCTTCGTGGACGAGCTGACCGAGGTCCCGGACGGCGCGCCGGTCATCTTCTCCGCCCATGGCGTGCCGAAGTCGGTGCCGGCGGCGGCCGAAAGGCGGGGCCTGTTCTATCTGGACGCCACCTGCCCGCTGGTCAGCAAGGTCCACCGCGAGGCCGAGCGCCACTTCAACGAAGGGCGCCAGATCGTCCTGATCGGCCACGCCGGCCATCCGGAGGTGATCGGCACCATGGGCCAGCTGCCCGAGGGAGCCGTCGTTCTGGTGGAGACCGTCGCCGACGTGGCGACGGTGCAGGTCGCCGACCCGGACAATCTCGCCTACGCCACCCAGACCACCCTGTCGGTGGACGAGACGGCCGGCATCGTCGCCGCACTCCAGGCGCGTTTCCCGGCCATCGCCGGGCCGAAGAAGGAGGACATCTGCTACGCCACCACCAACCGCCAGCAGGCGGTGAAGGCCATCGCGCCCAAGGTGGAAGCCCTGCTGGTGCTGGGCGCGCCGCACTCCTCCAACTCCAAGCGGCTGGTCGAGGTGGCGAAAATCCACGGCTGCGCGCGGGCGCAACTGGTCCAGCGCGCGACGGACATCGACTGGGCGGCGCTGGAGGGCGTCGGCACGCTGGGCATCACCGCCGGCGCCTCGGCGCCCGAAGTGCTGGTGGAGGAGGTCATCGAGGCCGCCCGCGTCCGCTTCGACGTGACGGTCGAGGAACTGCGCACCGCCTTCGAGGACATCACCTTCAAGCTGCCGAAGGCTCTGCTGGACGGCGAGGCCCCGCTCCGCGCCAAGGAAGAGGCGTGAGCGCAGGCTATCCCATTGACCGGCGCCCCGAATCCCGGTAAGGCGCTGGTCTTATGGCCGTCTACACCGAAGTCTCCGACGAAGACCTGAACGCCTTCATCGCCCAGTACGATCTGGGCGGCGTGTTGTCCTGCAAGGGCATCGCGGAGGGGGTGGAGAATTCCAACTTCCTGCTGGTCACCGAAAGCGGCCCATACATCCTCACGCTTTACGAGAAGCGCACCCGGCGCGAGGATCTGCCCTTCTTCCTGGGCCTGATGGAGCATCTGGCGGACAAGGGCATCGCCTGCCCGCTGCCGGTGCAGGGCACGGACGGACAGGCCCTGCGCGAGCTGTGCGGACGGCCGGCGGTGATCGTCACCTTCCTGGCCGGCATGTGGCCGCGCCGGATCACGCCGCATCACTGCGCCGAACTGGGCGCGGCGCTGGCCCGCCTGCATCTGGCCGTCGCCGACTTCCGCATGGAGCGGCCGAACGCCCTGTCGCTGGCCGGTTGGAAGGATCTGTTCGAGAAATGCGCGCCGCGCGCCGACGAGGTCGCCCGCGACCTGCGGGCCACGCTGGAGGCGGAGCTTTCCGCCCTTGAGGCGCACTGGCCGAAGACGCTGCCCTCCGGGGTCATCCACGCCGACCTGTTCCCGGACAACGTGTTCTTCCGCGGGAACGAGCTGTCGGGCCTGATCGACTTCTACTTCGCCTGCAACGACTTCCTGGTCTACGACGTCGCCATCTGCATGAACGCGTGGTGTTTCGAGGTCGACGGGTCGTTCAACGCCACCAAGGCGCGGATGCTGCTGACCGGCTACCAGAAGGTCCGCCCGCTCTCCCGCGAGGAGTTGGAGGCCCTGCCCTGGCTGTGCCGGGGCAGCGCCTTGCGGTTCCTGCTGACCCGCCTCTACGACTGGCTGAACCATCCGCCGGGCGCCTTCGTGAAGCCGAAGGACCCGCTGGAATATCTGCGCAAGCTGCGCTTCCACCAGACCGTCAAGAGCTTGGGCGACTACGCGCTCGACGACGGCGGCACCTACGAAGTCTGATCCCATGACCACTGAGACGCCCGCTCCGAAGGCCGTGGACATCTTCACGGACGGGGCGTGCAGCGGCAACCCCGGTCCCGGCGGCTGGGGCGCCATCCTGCGCTACGGCACCGTGGAGAAGGAGCTGTACGGGGGCGAACCCGCCACCACCAACAACCGCATGGAGCTGATGGCCGCCATCCAGGCGCTGGAGGCCCTGAAGAAGCCGGTGAAGGTGCGCCTCTACACCGACAGCGAGTATGTGAAAAACGGCATCACCAAGTGGATCCATGGCTGGAAAGCCAAGGGCTGGAAGACCGCCGACAACAAGCCGGTGAAGAACGAGGATCTGTGGAAGCGCCTCGACGCCGCCAAGCGGCAGCACGAGATCGAGTTCCATTGGGTGCGCGGCCACGCCGGCCATCCGGAGAACGAACGCGCCGACGCGCTGGCCCGCCAGGGCGTCGAGGACGTCCGAAAGGCGGCGCGCGGCGCATGACCGCCCTTCCGTAAGGGAGCCTTGCCGCAAAGGTCAGGTCCCCGCTACCTTCCTCGCAACGAACGACAAAGATCGTTGGGGAGGACGAGATTATGTACCCGCATTTGCGGAATGAAGCCCGTTGGGTTCTGCCGGAGGTTCTGGCGTTCCAGGCCGCCACGCGCGGCGACAAGCCCTTCGTCACCATGGTGGACGGCGAGGCGCTGACCTACGCCGAAGCCGAACGGCAATCCGCCCAGGTCGCCGGCTTCCTGTCCGGCCTTGGCGTGAAGCCCGGCGACACGGTCGCCGTCATGTTGCCGAACGGGCTGGATTTCGTGCGGCTCTGGCTGGGCCTCGGGCGGATCGGCGCCATCCTGGTGGCGCTCAACACAGACCTGAAGGGCGGCTTCCTGGAGCACCAGCTGGAGAACGCCGGCTCGTCTCTGGCCATCGTCGCCCCGCAGCTCGTCGAACGCGTCACCGAGATCGCTCCCCGCCTGACCGCGCTGCGCACGCTGGTCGTCCCCGGCGCTGAGGCCGATTCCCCGCATATTTCTTTCGACGGCTGGCGGGCGGCCACGCCCTACACCGGCCCGCTGCCGCACGCCCGCGACGACGCCTGCATCATGTACACCTCCGGCACCACCGGCCCGTCGAAGGGCGTGCTGATGCCGCACGCGCACGGCTTCCTGTTCGCGCTCGGCTCCATCGACAATTACGCCCTGACGCCGGAAGACCGCTTCTACATCTGCCTGCCGCTGTTCCACGCCAACGCGCTGTACATGCAGCTGTTCGCCGCCCTGGTGTCCGGCGGGTCGGCGGTGCTGCGCGAACGGTTCAGCGCGTCCGCCTGGCTGGACGACATCCGCCGCCACCGCTGCACGGTCACCAACTCGCTGGGCGCCGTAACCGCCTTCGTCGCCGCGCAGCCGCCGCGCCCCGACGACCGCGACCACAGCCTGCGCCTCGTCGGCGCCGCGCCCAACCCGGCCGACACCGAGCGTGTGTTGCGCGAGCGATTCGGCATCCGCGACGTCATCAGCCTCTACGGCATGACCGAGGTGAACATTCCCCTCTACGCCGAGATGGGCAAGGTCCGCCCCGGCACCTGCGGGCGCGTCTACGACCGCTATTTTGAGGTTGCGATCCACGATCCGGAAACCGGCATCGCCCTGCCGCCCGGTCAGGTGGGGGAAATCGTCGTGCGCCCGAAGGCGGCCTTCGGCTTCCTGTCCGGCTACCACCGCATGCCCGGCAAGACGGTGGAGGCGTGGCGGAACCTGTGGTTCCACACCGGCGACGCTGCGACCATGGACGAGGACGGCTACGTCACCTTCATCGACCGCATCAAGGACTGCATCCGGCGGCGCGGCGAGAACGTCTCCTCCTACGAGGTCGAAACCGCCCTGTCGCGCCTCGACGGCGTAGCGGAGGTCGCGGCCTACGGCGTGCCCTCCGGCCTGCGCGACGCGGAGGACGACATCATGATCGCCATCGTCCCGGAGCCCGGCGCGGCGCTCGATCCCGCCGACGTGGCGCGCTTCGCCGAGCGCGAGTTGCCCCGCTACGCCCAGCCGCGCTACATCGAAGTCCTCGACGCGCTGCCCAAGACCCCGACCGCCAAGGTGCAGAAGGCCAAGCTGCGCGAGCGCGGCCCCGGCCCGAACAGCTGGGACCGCGCCAAGGCCGGATGAGGTTCCCGGCGTCCTCGCGTCGCTGCGGCGGGCGCCGGGTTTCCGCGCCGCTTCAACCCAACCCACGGAGCGTCCGTAGGTTGGGTTGAGCGCCGCGAAACCCAACAAAAACGCTTACAGCAACGTTTACAGCGCGCCCAGCACCGCTTCGGCCGAGGAGACCTCGAACTGGCCGGGCTTCTCGACGGCGAGGTGAGTGACCTTGCCGTCCTTCGCCACCAGGGCGAAACGCTGGCCGCGCGTGCCGAGGCCGTAGCCCGAACCGTCCATCGTCAGCCCCAGCGCCTGGGTGAAGGTCGCGTTGCCGTCCGGCAGCATGACGACCTTGTTCTCGACGTTGTTCTTCTCGCCCCAGGCGCGCATCACGAACGGGTCGTTGACGGCGAGGCACACGATGCTGTCCACGCCCTTGCCCTTCAGTGCCTCGGCCTGCTGGACGAAGCCCGGCAGATGCTTGGCCGAGCAGGTCGGCGTGAAGGCGCCCGGAACGGAGAACAGCACCACCGTCTTGCCCTTGAAAATCTCGTCGGTGGTGATGTCCTGCATGCCGTTGTCGGTCAGGTGCTTCAGCGTGACCGACGGAATGGTGTCGCCGACTTGGATCGTCATTGTTTTCTACCCTCCCAAAGATTGAACCGTTCTAAAGTACCGTTCTAGCTTCTGGCCGGCAGCGCGGCAAGCCCGTCACCCCTGCCACGCGCCCGGTTCAGCGCGTCCATCACAGCCCCTTCCGTCAACAGTTCAGGCAGCGCGATGCCCTCCGGGGCGCCCGGCCCATAGACGATGTTGAACGGGATGCCGTAGCGGCCATGCCTGGCGAGATAACGGGCGATACCCTCGTCGGGCCGCGTCCAGTCGGCGCGCATGGCGACCACCGCCGCGCCGTCCTCCAGCCGCTTGGCGACCTCGCCCCGGTCCAGCACCAGCTTCTTGTTGGCTTGGCAGGTGATGCACCAATCCGCGGTCACATCCACGAAGACCGTGCGCCCGGCCGCGACATGCTCCCGGATGGCGTCCTCGGCGAAGGGAATCCAGCGCGTCGCGTCGTCCGCGACGGCCGGCGCCGCCCCGGCGGAAGGCCCGAACGTCGCCGGCACCGAGAAGGCCACCAGCGCGAGCAGCCCGGCCAGCGCCGCCCCCGCCCAACGGGTTGCCAGCCCCCGCCCGACCCACAGGGCGACGACCAGCCCGGCCATCAGCACGGCGACGCTCAGCGCCGCGACCTCGCCCACCTGCACCGCCAGCACCGACAGCAGCCATACGGCGGTCAGGGCCAGCGCGCCGCCCAGCACGCGGCGCAAGCCCACCATCCACCGCCCCGGCCGGGGCAACAGCCGCGCCACGCGCGGAAAGGCGGCCACCAGCAGGTACGGCAGCGCCAGCCCGACGCCCAGCGCGGCGAAGATGGCGAAGACCTCCGCCGGACCGTTGGCCAGCGCGAAGCCCACCGCCGTGCCCAGGAACGGCGCCGAACAGGGGGTGGCGAGAAGGGTGGCGAAGGCCCCCGTCGCGAACTGCCCGCCAAGGCCATGCCCCTCCGGCCCGCCCATGCGGTCGGCCAGGGCGCGCGGCAGCGGGACCTCGAACAGGCCCCACAGGTTGGCGGCGAACAGAGTCACCAGCACGACCATGAAGACGAGGAAGAAGGGCT
>JAEZID010000039.1 GCA_023416195.1 Pseudomonadota bacterium
GGCTTCACCGCCGCCCCCGTCGTCGCCCCCGGCGCCGCTGCCGCCGCCCCGGCCACGGACGCGGCGGGCGCCCGCAGCCGGCGCGAGCTGAACCACGTCCTGATCGCCGCCGCCCTGTCGGCGCCGCTGGTGGCGGGCATGGTCGGGGACCTGCTGGGCGTGCCGCTGATGCTGCCCGCCTGGGCGCAGTTCCTCCTGGCCACCCCCGTCCAGTTCTGGCTGGGTTGGCGCTTCTACCGCGCCGGCTGGAAGGCGCTGCGCGCCGGGTCCGGCAACATGGACCTGCTGGTGGCGCTCGGCACCTCGGCGGCCTGGGGCCTCAGCGTCTACATGATGCTGACCGTGCATCCCGGCCACGCGCCGCACCTCTATTTCGAAGCCTCGGCGGTGCTGATTGCCTTCGTGCTGCTCGGCAAGTGGCTGGAGGCCCGCGCCAAGGGCCAGACGGCGGCGGCCATCCGCGCGCTGATGAACCTGCGCCCCGACACCGCCCGCGTCCGCCGCGACGGCGCGGAGTCCGAAATCCCGGTGGAGCGGGTCCGCGTCGGCGACATTGTCGTCGTCCGCCCCGGCGAGCGCATCCCCGTGGACGGCCGCGTGACCGAGGGCGCCGGCAGCGTGGACGAATCCATGCTGACCGGCGAGAGCCTGCCCGTGGAGAAGGCCCCGGAGTCCCGCGTCACCGGCGGGTCGATCAACGTGGACGGCCTGCTGGTCGTCGAGACCCTCGCCGTCGGGTCCGAAACCATGCTGGCCAAGATCGTCCGCATGGTGGAGGGCGCCCAGGCGTCGAAGGCGCCGATTCAGCGCCTCGTGGACAAGGTCAGCGCCGTCTTCGTGCCGATCGTCCTGGCGATCGCCGCCATCACCTTCGCGGCCTGGTGGGCGACCACCGGCGACGTGGAGGCCGCCATCGTCACGGCGGTGTCGGTGCTGGTCATCGCCTGCCCCTGCGCGCTGGGCCTCGCCACCCCGACCGCCATCATGGTCGGCACGGGCGCCGCCGCCCGGCACGGCATCCTCATCAAGGACGCCGAGGCGCTGGAGCGCGCCCACGCCATCACCGCCGTCGCCTTCGACAAGACCGGCACCCTGACGGAGGGCAAGCCCCGCGTCACCGCCCTCGTCCCCGCCGACGGCATCGCCGAGGCGGACCTCCTGCGCCTCGCCGCGACCCTCCAGTCCGGCAGCGAACACCCCCTGGCCCACGCCGTCCGCGCCCGCGCGGCGGAACAGGCCATCGCCTCCGCCCCCTTGGCGGAGTTCAAGGCGCTTGCCGGCCGGGGCGTGTCGGGCACGGTGGACGGCCGCGCCATCCGGCTCGGCAGCAAGCGCCTGATGCAAGAGACCGGCATCGCCGATCCCGGCCTGGAGGCCCGCGCCGCCGAACTGGAGGCGTCCGGCCACACCGTCTCGTGGCTCGCCGAAACCGCGCCGACCCACCGCCCGCTCGGCCTCGTCGCCTTCGGCGATACGGTGAAGGACAGCGCCCGCACGGCGATCCGCGCGCTGAAGGAGCAGGGCGTGGAAACGGTGATGGTCACCGGCGACGGCAAGGGCGCCGCCGAGGCCGTCGCCCGCGAGCTGGGCATCGACCGCTTCTTCGCCGAGGTGCTGCCCGGCGACAAGGCCGAGGTCGTGGCGACCCTGAAAGGGGAGGGCAAGGTGGTCGGCATGGTCGGCGACGGCATCAACGACGCCCCCGCGCTGGCCGCGGCCGACGTCGGCATCGCCATGGCGACCGGCACCGACGTGGCGATGCACACGGCCGCCGTCACGCTGATGCGCGGCGATCCGCGTCTGGTGGCCGGCTCCATCGACGTGTCGCGGCGGACCTACGCCAAGATCCGCCAAGGGCTGTTCTGGGCCTTCGCCTACAACGTGGTGGGCATCCCGCTGGCGGCGTTCGGCTATCTCAGCCCGGTCCTGGCCGGCGCCGCCATGGCGCTCAGCTCCGTCAGCGTCGTCACCAACGCCTTGACCTTGAGGGGATGGAAACCATGAACATCGGTGAAGCCGCCAAGGCGTCCGGCGTCAACGCCAAGCTGATCCGCTATTACGAGTCCATCGGCTTGATCCCGGAGGCGGGACGCACCGCCTCCGGCTATCGGGTCTACACGCCGAACGAGGTGAACGTCCTGCGCTTCATCAAGCGGGCGCGGACGCTGGGCTTCAGCATCGAGCGCATCCAGACCCTGGTCGGCCTGTGGCAGGACCGCAGCCGCTCCAGCGCCGAGGTCAAGCGCGTGGCGCTGGAGCATGTCGCCGAACTGGAAGCCAAGATCGCCGAGCTGCGCAGCATGAGCGAGACGCTGAAGCACCTCGCCCAAGCCTGCCACGGCGACGACCGCCCCGACTGTCCCATCCTGAACGATCTGGCGCACGAAGACGAGACGGCCGGCTCCTGCTGCTCCTGAAAGCGGCTTACGGCGCCGGCTCCCAGCCCTCCGGGGCCATTTCGAAGCCGGCGAACTCGAAGGCCGGGGAGACGGTGCAGCCGACCAGCACCCAGCCGTCCAGAGGGCGCGCCGCCTGCCAGGCGTGGGCCGGAACGACGCCCTGGGGGCGCTGGCCCCGTTCCAGATCCATGCCGAGGATCAGGCGGTCCACCGACCGCCCGTCCTCGGAAATGGACAGCTCCAGCGCGCCGCCGGCGTGCCAGTGCCACATCTCCACCGCGTCCACCCGATGCCAGTGCGAGCGTTCGCCCGCGCGCAGCAGAAAGAGGATGCCGGTCTTCACCCCGCGCCCGCCGCCCTCCGGGGCGTGGCGGTAGGTTTCCACATAGTGGCCACCCTCGGGGTGCGGCTGCATCCCCAGCAACTCGATGATGCGTTCCGGCGTCATCGGATCAAGCCGGCGGCGGCGCGGTGCGGCGGAAGCTGTCGCGGTCGGACATGGCCGCGAACCACCGGGTCAGCGCCGGCCGGCCCTCGCGCCAGTCCTCGTGCCCGAAGCGGAAGTCGAGGTAACCCAGCGCCACCAGCACCGACAGCGTTCCGATGGTCAACTCCTCGCCCAAGCTGTCGGCCTCGCCCTCCAGCACGTCGAGCGCGCGGGCGACGGCGCGGCGCTGGCGCTCCATCCAGGCGGGCGACTTCTCGCCGTCCGGACGGTTGGCCTCCAGCCGGCGCAGGATCGCCGCGTCGCAGACGCCGTCGGCCAGGGCTTGCAGGCGCAACGCCGTCCAGCGCGCCGGGCCGGTCGCCGGGAACAGGCGCCGGCCGTCGTGCAGCGTGTCCAGATATTCGGCGATGACCGGGCTGTCGTAGAGCGCCGTGCCGTCCTTCAGGACCAGCGCCGGCACCTTGCCTAGCGGGTTGTCCTGCGGCAGGTCGGTGTCCGGGGACCAGGCGTTGGTCTCCTGACGTTCGATGGCGTTCTCCAGCCCGCATTCGATCGTCACCATCACGACCTTGCGGACGTAGGGCGAGGTCGGGCTCCAGCGCAGCTTCATTGTTCTTCTCCTCCCGGCGGGGTGCGGCAAGCCTATATCAGAAATTGTCCTTGCGGCGGCGGATTTCGGCGAAGACCGCGACAGGATCGGCGCCGGCCATGCCGATGGCCGCCTGCACCCCGGCCACGTCGGCGCGCAGGAACGGGTTGGTGCGCCGCTCAAGGTCGATGGTGGTGGGGATCGTCGGCTCGCCGCGATCGCGCATGGCTTTGATCTCCTCCGCGCGGGTCCGGAGTTCGGCGTTGCCGGGCTCGACGGTCACGGCGAAGCGGGCGTTGGACAGGGTGTATTCGTGCCCGCAATAGACGCGCGTGTCGCCGGGCAGGTCGCGCAGCTTTTTCAGCGAGTCCCACATCTGCGCGGGCGTGCCCTCGAACAACCGGCCGCAGCCCAGCGCGAACAGCGTGTCGCCGCAGAAGACCGCCTTGGCCTCCGGGAACCAGAAGGCGATGTGCCCGGAGGTGTGGCCGGGGATGAAAAGGACGCGCGCGGTCTGCGATCCGAACGAAATGGTCTCGCCTTCGCCCAGGCACGTCTCCATATCGGGTATGCGGGCCACGTCGGCGCGCGCCCCGATCACGTCGGCGCCGGTGCGCGCCTTCAGGTCGTGGTTGCCGCCGATGTGATCGTTGTGGTGGTGGGTGTTGAAGATGTGCGTGAGCGTCCAGCCGCGCCGCGACAGCTCCGCCTCCACCGGCTTGGCGTCGCCGGGGTCCACGACACCGACGGCGCCACTGGCCGGATCGCGCAGCAGATAAATGTAATTGTCGGCGAAAGCCGGAACGAGGTGGATCTCCATGGCCGAGGGCCCCTCCCGCAGAGAAACGTGGTAACGTCGGATGACCATGTACACCGATATTGTCGACCTTCGGGAGTTCTATGAGTCCAGCCTGGGCCAGTCGGCGCGGCGGATGATCCGTCGGCGCATCCGCATGATCTGGCCGGACGTGCATGGCCAGATCGTGCTGGGGGTGGGCTACACCACGCCCTATCTGCGTCCCTTCCAGGCCGAGGCGGAGCGCGTCATCTCCGTCATGCCGGCCAGCCAGGGGGTCACCTTCTGGCCGCCGGAAGGGCCGGGGCTGGTGGCGCTGGGCGACGAGGCGGACCTGCCGCTGGCCGACATGTCGGTGGACCGCGTGCTGCTCGTCCACGGGCTGGAGGGCACGGAGCAGCTGCGCCCGATGATGCGCGAGATCTGGCGCGTGCTGGCCGGCGGCGGGCGCGTGCTGGCGGTGGTGCCGAACCGGCGCGGCCTGTGGGCGCGCGCCGACTGGACGCCCTTCGGCCACGGTTTCCCCTATTCCGCCTCGCAGCTGAAGCAGGTACTGCGCGACACCATGTTCGTGCCGGAGCGCACCGGCCACGCCCTGTTCATCCCGCCGCTGCGCTCCCGCTTCCTGCTGAAGACCGCGCCCGCGTGGGAGGAGGTGGGCGAGCGCTGGTTCAAGGCCTTCGCCGGGGTCACCATGATCGAGGCGTCCAAGCAGATCTTCGCGGGTGTCGCGCGCAAGGCGCAGCCGACGAAGCGCCGCCTGATCGTCCCGCTTCCCGGCGGAACCGCCCCCGCCCGCCGTCCGGCGGGCTCGGGCGCATGGCGGGTCTCGGAAGAACCCTGAGGCTTATACCAGCGGCTCTTGATCCTGATCTGTCAGGATCAAGAGCTTCGGCGGCATGGGCCGCTACCGCGCCGCTATCCGCGCATCTGCCGCAGCACGTCGCCGACGCGGGCGTTCAGGCCGCCGACCCGCGCGGTCAGGGTCTGCGCCAGCGTGCCCAGCGTGTCCAGCGTCTGCGCCACGCCGCCGACGGTGCGTTCCGCGTCGCCGATGCTGCGCTCGGCCTCTGTCGCGTCCTGGCGGGACCGGTCGATGTTCCGCGACACCTCGGCGGTCAGGCCGGCCTGCTCGTCGATGGCGGCGGCCACCGTGTCGTTGATGGTCTGGATCGACCCGATGGTCGAATGGATGCGGCCCAGCGCCTCGTCCACTGCCGCCGTCTCGCGTTGCAGGTTGGCGACCTGATCGGCGATCTGCTTGGTGGCGTCGGCGGTCTGGCGGGACAGCGCCTTGACCTCGTTCGCCACGACCGCGAAGCCCCGGCCGGCCTCGCCCGCGCGCGCCGCCTCGATGGTGGCGTTCAGCGCCAGCAGGTTAGTCTGGCTGGCGATGGCGTTGATCAGCTTCACCACGCTGGCGATCTGCTCCGCCGCCGCGCGCAGCGAGGTCATGACCGTGGTGGCGCGGTCGGAATCGACGGCCGCCGCCTGGCTGATCTCGCGCGCCTTGGCGGTGTCGCCGGAGATGCGCTGGGCGGTGGAGGACAGCCGGTCGATGACGCCGACGATGGCGCTGACCGACCCGTCCACGGCGCGGGCCGCCGCCGCCGCGCCGCCGGTCTGGCGCAGCCCGTCGCTGCTGGCGCGCTTGGCGCCGCCGACCGCCTCGTCCAGCTTGCGCCCGACCTCGGCCGCCTCGGTCACCAGCCCGCCGACGTCGCGCTCCAGCCGGTCGGACAGCTCGCGCAGAAGCTGGGTGCGCTGCGTCTCCGCCACCTCGGCGCGGATGGTCGAGATGGCCCAGTGCCGGGCGATGCGGGCGTAGCGGCGGGCCTGATCGACCGGTCCCGCGACGCCCAGCGAGGCGACCCGCCGGCCGTCCACGTCGATGGAGACGTTGTAGCCCTCGCGCATGGCGGGGTTGGCCTTCGCCTCATCCTTGCTCACCGCGCGCTCGTCGGTGCGGCCGGCCATGATGTCGGCGGCGATGGGGTGGGTGCTGCCGATCCGCTCGCGGGCGGTGGAGGCGATGATCGAACCCCCCGGCCCCATGAAGGACACGACAACCTCCAGCTCGCGGCCGATGTTGTCACAGATCTCTTGTGCGGTACGCGCGCTGAGTTCCAAGCTGTTCCTCCCTACCGAGGGTTTGGGGGCACTGTTGTCCGGCCTTATCGTTTGGCTAGCATAGTGATATGACATTAACGCGAGGTTGAGGAAATGGCCAAGGCGAGCGTTCTGGTCCTGCCGGGGCTCGGCAATTCGGGTCCGGAGCATTGGCAGACGTGGTTGCAGGGCCGCCATCCGGCCTTCCGCCGCGTCGAGCAGGCGGATTGGGACGCCCCGAATCGGGAGACCTGGGTGGCCGCGCTGGAGGCGGCGGTGGCCGACTCGGGAGCCCCGGTCGTGCTGATCGCCCACAGCCTGTCCTGCGTGCTGGTCGCCCATTGGGTGCGCACGAGCCCGTCGGCCGGCAAGGTCGCCGCCGCCCTGCTGGTCGCCCCGCCCGACGTCGAATCGGCGGAGCATACCCCGCCGGAGGTGCATTGTTTCGCCCCGGTGCCCGACGACCCGCTGCCCTTCCACACCGTGGTCATCGCGGGCAACAACGACCCTTACTGCGCCATCAGCCGCGCCTGCGGCTTCGCGGTCGGGTGGGGAGCCGACTTCATCGACGCCGGCCCCCTCGGCCACATCAACGCGGCGTCGGGCCACGGCCCCTGGCCGGACGGCGAGCGGCTGGTCATGGATCTGTTGAGGGAGATCGCGGCGTGACGGGATCGCGGCCGGCGGGGGTTGCGTGACGGGGCTTACGGCTTCCCGACCAACGTCTTCTCGCCGTCCCTGTAGGCGTATTCCGGCGCGGAGGTGAGGGCGGCCTGAGGCACATCGACCATTGCGCCGCCGCCGCCGGTGTCCACGCGCAGCATGTCCGCCGGCAACGACACCAGCTTCGTGCCGGATTCCAGCACCACGCGGTCCACCGCCCCGTCGTCGCCGCTCAGGGTGAAATCGCGGATGGCGCCGCCGGTCTGGCCGTCGCGGGTCCGCACCTCCTTGCCGATCAGCGTCCGCGCTTCGGCTGTGGTCAGGCCGCGCGGGTTGTAGGCGACGGAGGGCTCGGCCTTCCGCATTTCATCCGACGGGGCGGCGCCGCTGACGCCCTCCTGGGACTCGGTCGGGTCGGTGGTCGGCGTGTCGTCCGGGCGCGGGGCGGTCATCAGCGGCGCCTGATCCGCTGGGGGCGGGGCGGTGGTCTGGGCGGATGCCGCCCCCGCGATGAGGAAGGGGGCCAGAAGGGCGGCGATACGCATGGTGCAAAGCTCCCGTTTCGAGGATCTTGCCCTTAAACACCCCGACCCCCCGGCGGGTTGCCTCAGCCTCGCCGTAACAAGAATACGCCCTGTTCGCCCAGCAGGTTGGCGAAGCCCGAATGGGCGTGCCCGGTAACGCGGCCGACGCGGTCGGCGATCATGCAGCGCTCGATCCGGATGCCCATCTCCTCGGTCAGGATCACGAAGTCCTTGATCGTGCAGAAGTGGATGTTGGGCGTTTCCCACCACTGGTAGCCCAGCTTCTCGGTCACCGGCATGCGGCCGGTCAGCAGCAGTTGCAGGCGGATGCGCCAGTAGCCGAAGTTCGGCACCGACACGATGGCCCGCCGGCCGATGCGCGTCAGGTTCTCTAGCACCGTGCGCGGCTGCCGCATGGCCTGGAGCGTCTGGCTGAGGATCACATAGTCGAAGGCGTCGGCGGGATAGTCCTTCAGGTCCGTCTCGGCGTCGCCCTGGATCACCGACAGGCCCTGCGCCACGCACTGGTGCACGCCGTCCATCGACAGTTCGATCCCGCGCCCGTCCACCCCCTTCCGGCGGGACAGGAAGGCCAGCAGGGCACCGTCGCCGCAGCCGACGTCCAGGACGCGGCTGCCCGGTTCGACCATCTCGGCGATCAGCTTCAGGTCGAAGCGGATGCCGTTGCCGGCGACGGCGCGGGGCGCGGCGGTGCGGTCGTCGAGGGGACTCATCCGTACAACACTCGTATCAGAGGGCGCGCCGGCGGGCGGACAGGCCCCGGTGCTCGGCGCAGCCTTCCAGGAAGCCGCGGACCACCTGATGGAACTCCGGCTCGTCCAGCAGGAAGGCGTCGTGGCCCTTGTCGGTCTGGATTTCCACGAAGCTGACGTTGGCGGCGACCGCGTTCAGCGCGTGCACGATGGCCCGCGATTCCGAGGTCGGGAACAGCCAGTCGCTGGAGAAGCTGGCGAGGCAGAAGCGCACCGGCGTGCCGCGCCCGTCCTTGCGGAAGGCGTTGGGCAGCGACCCGCCGTGGTCCCCGGCCAGATCGAAATAATCCATCGCCCGCGTGATGTAGAGGTAGCTGTTGGCGTCGAACCGCTCGACGAAGGTGATGCCCTGGTGGCGCAGATAGCTTTCCACCTGGAAGTCGGCGTCGAAGCCGTAGGTGAAGGACTGCCGGTTCTGTAGGGCGCGCCCGAACTTGCGGTGCAGCGCCGGTTCCGACAGGTAGGTGATGTGCGCGGCCATGCGCGCCACCGCCAGACCCCGGTGCGGGCGCGTGCTCTCCAGCAGGTAGTTGCCGCCGGCCCAATCCGGATCGGCCATGATCGCCTGGCGGCCGACCTCGTGGAAGGCGATGTTCTGCGCCGAATGGCGCGCCGCCGTGGCGATGGGCACCGCCGCAAACACCGATTCGGGATAGGCAACCGCCCATTGCAGCACCTGCATGCCGCCCATCGACCCGCCGATGACGCAGAACAGCTGCCCGATGCCCAGATGCTCGACCAGCAGCTTCTGCGCGCGCACCATGTCGCCGATGGTGATGACCGGGAAGTTCAGGCCGTAGGGCTGTCCGGTCGCCGGGTCGGTCTCCTTCGGGCCGGTCGAGCCCATGCAGCCGCCGATGACGTTGGAGCAGATGACGAAATAGCGGTCTGTGTCCACCGGCTTGCCCGGCCCGACCAGCATCTCCCACCAGCCGGACTTGCCGGTGATCGGGTGCTGGTCCAGCACGTAATGGTCGCCGGTCAGCGCGTGGCAGATCAGGATGGCGTTGGAGCGGTCGGCGTTCAGCGTGCCGTAGGTCTGGTAGGCGACCTCGAAGGGTCCCAGCTCCGCCCCGCTGTCCAGCCGCATCGGCCGGTCGACGCCGAGCGTGACGCGGTGACCGGGCAAGGACCCGGCGTCGGCGGGCACGACGACGGCGGGATTCGGCGCGGACATGACGGTTTGCAAGGCCTCCGGACACAGGGAGCGTATAGCTACGGAGCAAGGCTCGGGGGTGTCAACGTTTTCTTTGATTTTGCGGAGCATGCGGATTACTACTATCCGGCTCAGTTTTCGCCGGCTCGGCTTTCAATGGTCTCCCGCCCCATGCCCCCGCCCAAGTCA
The DNA here is from genome assembly GCA_023416195.1 of Pseudomonadota bacterium. Classification (GTDB taxonomy): domain Bacteria; phylum Pseudomonadota; class Alphaproteobacteria; order Azospirillales; family Azospirillaceae; genus Azospirillum. The sequence goes on from JAEZID010000039.1 coordinate 9,647, forward strand.
CCGCTTGACGACCTGCGCCGCGAGATCGATCACATCGACGATGCGATCCACGACCTGCTGATGCGCCGCGCGTCGGTGGTGGAGCGGATCGGCGCCGCCAAGGGGCAGGCGGACCCCCACGCCAACGCACAGTCCATCTATCTGCGCCCGGCGCGCGAGGCGGTGATCCTGCGCCGCCTGATGGCGCGCCACGCCGGCTCCTTCCCGGCGGCGGTCGTCGTGCGCATGTGGCGCGAGATGATCACCGCGCTGACCCGCCTTCAGGGGCCCTTCGCCGTCGCCGTCTACGCGCCGGAGGACCGGCGCGGCTTCTGGGACGTGGCGCGCGACCATTTCGGCAGCTTCGTCGCCATGACCGCCGTGAACACCCCGGTCGCCGCCATCCGCGCGGTGTCGGAGGGGACGGCCACCGTCGGCGTCGTTCCCTACCCGGCGGAGGACGACGGCGATCCCTGGTGGCGGTTCCTGCTGTCGTCCGACGCGCGCACCCCCCGGGTCGTGGCGCGGCTGCCCTTCGGCGCGCGCGGCAACGCCCGCGGCGAGGACCGCGACGCGCTGGCCATCGCGCTGGTCCCGCACGAACCGACCGGCGACGACCGCACGCTGCTGGGCATCGAACTCGGCCACGACCTCAGCCGCGGCCGGCTGAAGGACCATCTGGACGCCTGCGGCCTGCCGCCGACCGGTTTCTGCACCTGGCACGCCAAGGACCCGTCCGGCCCGTCCATCCATCTGGTGGAGATCGCCGATTTCGTCGATCACACCGACCCGCGCCTGTCCGCCTTCACCGAGCGGCTGGGCGAGTTCCCGGTGCGGGTCAACATCGTGGGCGGCTACGCCGTCCCGCTTCATCTGTCCAACGACGCCCGCAAGGCCTGATCCGTCATGACCCAGTCGAATGGCCCGGTCCCCCGTCCGGGGATTCTCGATATCGCCCCCTATGTCGGCGGCGAGCACGCGGGGCACATCCGCCTCGCCTCCAACGAAGGCGCGCTCGGCCCCAGCGCCCGCGCCATGGAGGCGTACCAGCGCGCCGCGTCCGAGCTGCACCGCTACCCCGACGGCGGCTCGACGGCGCTGCGCAAGGCCATCGCCAACCGCTTCGCCCTGGACGCGGAGCGCATCGTCTGCGGCGCCGGCTCCGACGAGCTCATCAGCCTGCTGATCCGCGCCTACGCCGGTCCGGGCGACGAGGTGCTGTACACCGAGCACGGCTTCCTCATGTACCCGATCGGCGCCAAGTCGGTCGGCGCCACCCCGGTCAAGGCGCCGGAAACGAACCTGACCACCGACGTGGACAAGCTGCTGGCCCGCGTCACGCCGCGCACCAAGCTGGTCTTCGTCGCCAACCCGAACAACCCGACCGGCAGCTACATCACCGCCGACGAGATGGCCCGCCTGCACGCCGGCCTGCCGTCCAACGTCATCCTGGTCATCGACGCGGCCTACGCCGAGTACATGAACAGCAACGACTATTCGGCGGGGCAGGAGCTGGTGGACCGTCACCCCAACGTGGTGATGACCCGCACCTTCTCGAAGATCTTCGCGCTGGGCTCGTTGCGCCTCGGCTGGGCCTATTGCCCGGCGGGCATCGCCGACGTGCTGAACCGCGTGCGCGGCCCCTTCAACGTCTCGTCGGCGGCCCAGGCGGCCGGCGTCGCGGCCATCGAGGACACGGAGTTCCTGGAGCGCTCCCGCGCCCACAATGAGCAGTGGCGGGAGTGGTTCGCGGGTGAAGTCCACAGCCTCGGCCTGAAGACGCACCCCAGCGTGACCAACTTCATCCTGGTGGACTTCGCCGGCCAGAAGCCCGGCAAGGATGACGCCGAAGCGGCCCGCCAGTTCCTGAAGGGGCGCGGAATCCTGGTCCGCCAGATGCCCTCCTACGGCCTGCCCAGCTGCCTGCGCGTGACCATCGGCACCGAAGCCGAAATGCGCGAGGTGGTGCAGGCACTGAAGGACTTCCTGGCGGCGTAATCGGCCGGTTTGTAATAAGGCGCACAAGACAACGGGCCGCCCTTCGGGGCGGCCCGTCGCTGTTCCGGCCCAGCGGCGCGGCAAACTTTCGCTTGGTCCCACACGGCCTTGGTGGTTTAAAGCGGAGCGTTTCGCAAACCTTCATCCGCAGTCGGTACCCCATCATGAGCGACATCGCCCCGTCTTCAGGCACGTCTTCGGCCACGTCTTCGGGCGCCCCCCTGTTCGACCGCGTTGCCATCGTCGGCATCGGCCTGATCGGCTCCTCCCTGGCGCGGGCGCTCAGCCATTATGGGGTGGCGCGTCGCGTCGTCTGCGCCGACCGCAGCGCCGCGCACTGCGCCAAGGCGATGGAACTGGGCATCGTCGAGCGGGCGACCACCGATCTGGGCGAGGCGCTGGACGGCGCCGACCTCGTGATCCTGTGCACCCCGGTCGGTAGCTTCGCCGAGGTGGGCGAGCGCATCGGCCCGCACCTGCGCCCCGGCGCCATCGTGACCGACGTCGGCTCGGTGAAGCAGGCGGTGCTGCGCGACATCGGCCCGCACATCCCGGACGGCGTGCATCTGATCCCCGGCCACCCGGTCGCGGGCACCGAGCATTCCGGCCCCGAGGCCGGTTTCGCCACGCTGTTCGACGGCCGCTGGTGCATCCTGACCCCGCCCCCCGGCGCGCAAGAGGCCGCCGTGGCCAAGGTGACCGAGCTGTGGCGCCGCATCGGCTCGACGGTCGAGATCATGGACGCGAACCACCACGACCGCGTGCTCGCCATCACGTCGCACCTGCCGCACCTGATCGCCTACACCATCGTCGGCACCGCCTCCGACCTTGAGGACGACACCAAGTCCGAGGTCATCAAGTTCTCGGCCGGCGGCTTCCGCGACTTCACCCGCATCGCGGCCAGCGACCCGGTGATGTGGCGCGACGTGTTCCTGAATAACCGCGAAGCCGTGCTGGAAATCCTCCAGCGCTTCACCGAGGACCTGACCGCCCTCCAGCGCGCCATCCGCTGGGGCGAGGGCGACCAGCTTCAGGACCACTTCACCAAGACCCGCGCCATCCGTCGCGGCATCATCGACGCCAAGCAGGCGTAAGCCGCCGCTATGGCTTGGCCGCCATCGTCCGCAGGACGGCGGCGGCGGTGGCCAGCGGCGTGTCCCAGTCGCCGGGGCGCGGCTGGCGGTGGAGGCGCAGGCTGGGGTACCAGGGCGTGTCCTCCCGGTCGAGCAGCCAGCGCCAATCCGGCGCGAAGGGCAGCAGCAGCCACGCTGGCACGCCGAGCGCCCCGGCCAGATGAACGACCGCCGTGTCCACCGCGATCAGCAGGTCCAGGTTCGCGAGGATCGCCGCCGTGTCGGCGAAGTCGCGCACGCCGTCCATCAGCCCCGTCACCCCGTCCGGCAGGGCGTCTCCCCCGTCGCCGGCTTGCAGGCTGAAGAAGCGCACCCCCGGCACGGCCAGCAGCGGGCGCAACCGGTCGGGCGGGATGGAGCGGTTGCGGTCGTTGCGGTGCTTCGGGTTGCCGGCCCAGACGAGGCCGACGCGCAGGCCGTCCCCCTCCCCCATGCGGGCGCGCTGGCGGGCGACGTCGCCGGGATCCGCCGACAGGTAGGAGCGCGCGGCGGGAATCGTCGCCAGATCGGTGCGGAAGGCGCGCGGCAGGCTCATCAGCGGGCAATGCAGGTCGTGCGGCGGCGGCTCCGGCCCGCGCTCCACCACCTGCACCTCCGGCCCCAGCGTGCCGAGCAGGCGGGACAGCAGCGGGTGCGCCTCCAGGATCACGCGGCCGCCGGCGCGCGCCACCAGGGGAGCGTAGCGCGCGAACTGGATGGCGTCGCCGAAACCCTGTTCGGCGTGCAGCAGGATGGTCCGGCCGTCCAGCGGCTCGCCGGCCCAGGGCGGGGCGGGGAAGCGGCGCCAGCGCCACTCGAACCCATCCCAGCCGGCGGGGAGGTCGCCTTGCACCAGCCGCCCGACGGCGCGCGCCAGATGGGCGTCGGCGTGGTTCGGCCGGCGCGCGATGGCCGCGTCGAAGCAGGCCTCGGCTTCCGCGAAACGGCGCAGGTCACGCAGCGCCACGCCAAGGTTGAGCAGCGTTTCCGGATGGCCGGGCCGCATCCGCTCGGCGCGGACCAGCCACGCCCGCGCCGCCGCATACTGCGCCAGCGCGTGCAGCGCGGCCCCGAGATTGTCCAGCGCGTCGCCCTGCGCCGGGT
>JAEZID010000089.1 GCA_023416195.1 Pseudomonadota bacterium
GTCGCGGGCGGCGCCGGAGGCGGGCACATCGGAGGTGGTCCTTTCCCTGTGCCGGGCCGACGATGCCGGGAACCCGCCATGCGAACCTCCGGCGGACCCGTTCGCCGGCGTCACCCTGATCGATGAAGCCGGACAGGCCGCCGATCCGGTGGAAAGCGACGGCACCGAAGAATCGACAGGGGATTGGTCGGAACGCTCCTTCCTTGTTCCGCCGGGCTACTGGCGCCTGCGCGTCAAGACGGGCGTCCGGCGGAACGGGGTGGAGATGCCCCTCGTCGTCTGTCCGGGCTGGCGCACCGGCGTGCGCATGCCACTTGCGCAGTACAGCCGGGGGAACTGGCGCGCCAACCTTGCCGCGGCCCGGATCCGGATGACCGATCCCGCTGTGGAGGAGGCGCTCGACACGTTTACGCTTCGGCTGGAGGCCAATGCTCTCCAGTCGCTCGCCCGAAAGCGCGTGATGCGCGGCAGAGCCTTCAACGACATGATCCGGAGCGCCGTCAGCGCCAAATTCGGCAACCCGATGCTCGGCCTGTACGGAGCCTGGCTGCTGGCCGGAACGGAGGACGAGGAAATTGCGCTGCTCGACGAGGTGGTCGCCAACCTCACGGCCCTCGTCGAACACGGACCACTCGCGGGCCGGGACACCGGGCATGATTTCCGTCACCCCGACGTCGAGGCGCTGCGGCTGCGGCTGCAAGTCCTGCGGGGCGAGCCCGTCGATCCCCGATGGCGTTTCACCTTTCCGCCAATGCTTCAGGCGAGCTGGGCGATCATGCTTCAGGCGGCCGGCACGATCCCATGGCTGATCCCGCGCGGGTCGCTGACCGACCGCATCGCCGGGCGGCTGATCCGGAACGGCCCCTGGGTATCATGGACCCAAGGTCCGGAGGAGCCGCTCGAATCGACCCTTGGCGGGGCATGGACGCACGGAGCGGTGCCGCCCCCGGAGCCCCCGGACCGGTCGCGGCCCTTCTATATGCTCGTCGAACAGCCTATGAACCGTTGGGTGCACCGCCGCGTCCCGGAGTTCCTCCCCTCCACCGACAATGGCCTCAGCGGGGTGCAGCGGGACTGCGCGATCATCGACGCCGCCATCCATCACCGGGCGATCCGCGACTGGTTCCGCGCGCACAGCGAGCGGGAAGAGGAGGCGGAGGACAATCCGGACGGCGCCGACGAGACGGCGGCCCCGCCCGCCCCGGAGATCGAGGACGAGGAGGCCCTGCTCGTTCAGGCGATCCACCCCGTGGCGGGCGACGAGCGGTTCCAGCGGATCATCGACGCCAGCCGCACGGCAGGTCCCACCACCGATCCCGGCCTTTGGACGGCGGAGCGGCTGGCCGAACGGATCGGCCTACCCCCCGCCACGGTCGAACGCGCGGCGGCGAGCCTGTCCGCCAAGCTGCTCGAACAAGGACGACGCCTCAACCTGGACTTGGAAGCGAGATCCACGATGGCACGACCAGAACTGATCATTCCGTACGACCCCCAGTTCCTCGGCGACGGTTTCGTCGTCCCGCTGCCCTCGCTGGGCGATGGTTTGCGAGCCTCGGCCTATGGCGAGGGGGTGGTCCTGGACTACACCCATTTCTCGTTGGTCATGCACGCCGAGCGGCGGGTCGCCATTTACACCGCCCACAACGTCGATGCCGCCCGCACCGTCCGTGTGCCCGGCGGCCTGCCGTGGAAGATGGACGAACGGGTCGGCGAATTCCAGCTCGGGCCGGAGGTTTACGCCAACAACAAGATCGACCGAGGACACCTCGTGCGGCGGCAGGACGTGCTGTGGGGAACGGTGGGAGAGGCAAAGCTCGCCAACAAGGCGACGTTCTTCTACACGAACGCGGCGCCGCAGCACGAAAACTTCAACCAGGACGAATGGGTGACGCTGGAGGACTGGGTCCTGCACGACGCCACCGACTTTTCCTACCGGCTGTGCGTCTTCACGGGGCCGGTGCTGCGCAGCAACGACCCGGTGCTGTCCGACCTTCCGCCGGGACTGCGGACGGGATTCCGGATGGCCGGTCAGGCGCAGATCCCTGCCGCCTTCTGGAAATTGATTGTTCTGCGCGACGGCACCGCCGGCGGCGACGACCTGTCCGCGGTGGCTTTCGCCATGCGCCAGACGGACATGTGGAACGACAAGGAAGGAAAGCGCCTGCTGGAGCTGAAGGTCCATCAGGTCACCGTCGGCACCATCGAGCAGTGGACCGGACTCGATTTCGGCGAGTTGAAGGCCGTTGACGAACTCGAATGGTCGCAAGAGCGGGAGCGCCTGCGCGCCGCCGGGCAGGAGCCCGCTTGGCCGGAAATCCACGGTCCGTCGGATATCGTCTATTCCCGCGCCGCCCGCCGGGCGCGCGGCATGCGGGCGACCCGGTCGGCCACAGCCCGCTCGGCCCGGACGGAGGGAAGCGAGGCACGGCTTGCCGGGGGAATCCGCCCCGCCACCGACTGCGGTTGCGCGGCGGGCGACTTGTCCTTCGATGCCAAGGCGGCAATCGCCGCCCTCAGCCGCGACCTCGCCCAGCTCACGGACATCGTCGCGAACCAGCAGCAGTCCGCTCCAGGCGGCCGGACGCGCTCCATCGGCGGAACGCCCTCAACCGATGCCGCCGACACCGGCACCGGCACCGAGGCGGCGGCTTCCGACATCGCGGAGCGCGTCAACCGGATCGTCGCCATGGCGCCTGAGGCCATGAAGGACAGCATCCGCACGGCTGCGGAGGCGATGATCATCCAGGCGGACATCGGGCGCAAAAGGCTGCCTCCAAAGACACCCGCAGAGATCAAGCGTGTCGTCGGCGGCGACAAGGTGATGCCGGGCGGCTATCCGTCCTGCTGCTGCATCGGTGACCCTACGGAGTGGTTTTGCACCGGGGTCGTGGTCGCGCCGAACGTCGTGCTCACCGCGGCCCATTGCGGGCGCGAGATCCGGCGGGTCATGGTCAACGGGAACAGAGTGGTGGACGGCGTGGACGGCCGGATCGTGCCGGTGCGCCATGTGATCGTCCACCCGCGCTATCGGGCGCACCCCTGGAACGAGAACGACATCAACATCCTGGTCCTCGCCGGCCCGACGCACGTCGCGCCGATGCCCCTAGCCCAACCGGCGCAGGTCGCCCTAGGCGACGACGTCGAGGTGGTCGGTTTCGGCTACAACGATCCGCAAGCCCCAAAGGGCTTTGGGATCAAGCGCTGGGTAACCGCTCCCATCGTGGGGCTGAAGACGTCCGACGAGCTGGACTTGTCCGAACTCGAAAGGGGCCTGGGCTTCCACGCCGATTACGAGTTCGTCGCCGGACGGAAATCGCAGGGCCGCGATTCCTGCAACGGCGACAGCGGCGGGCCGGCCTATGTCCGGACCGATAACGGACTGGCGGTGTTCGGCCTCACCAGCCGGGCGACGCAGGAGGCGACCGTCAACTGCGGCGACGGCGGCGTCTATGTGCGCCCGGACCGGTTCCGGGATTGGATCAACCGGGAACTGACCGCCCTCGGGCTGCCGGTCCTGCCCGACCCGGACTGAATGAGACCGTTGCAGAGCTGGGGGCACACGCGCTGGAAGGGCTGGCCCACCATTCGGCCTTTCCAGCGCGTGCGTTCGACTGTGGCGGTCGCGTTGGGTTGGGGGCGGTCCTGGCCATGGCGTTGAGCAGGGCATCCACGCGCGGCGGCGCCCAATGCTCAAAGGCTACGGACGCTCACGTCCCCGTCATCACCGGGGCGAAGGGCAGGCCCGCCTGATCCAGCGCGCGGTCGATGACTTCGTCGGACTTCTGGTCAAAGAGCTGCACCAGCAGTTCGTCCACCGCCCAGTCGTTGGTCGGGGTCAGCTGGGCGAAGAGTTCGCCCATCACCTCGGCCTGATAGTCGTCGCGGCGGTTGTCGCTGCCCTCGTATCCCATGCGCTTGGCAACGCCGATGGCGACCTGGAAGGGCGGGACGAGCACCGGAACGACGCCGGCCTTCTTCAGCACGGCGTTGAGGCCGAGGGTGCCGTCGTCCCAGGCCAGCCGGCGCGCGTTCTCCGCCGGGATGCCGGCCTTGGCGCCGAGCCCCGCGGTGAACAGCGGCAGGTCACCCGCGCACAGCACGCGGAACAGCAGAGCCGTGGAGATGCGCCCGTTGGCGTGCAGCCATTGAGCGACCGCCTCCACATCCTCCGACCCGCGCAGGGCGGGGCGCAGAAGGCGCATGGTCGCGGCCTCGCGCCCGTTCTCGACAAGGCGTTCGACCAGATCGCGCGACAGGCCGTGCGCGCGGGCCAGCGTGGTGCGGACCGCGTCGGAAACCACGGCGATCAACCGTTCCACCACCGCCAGCGGCAGGCCGGGCCGGGTCGCCGCCGCCTCGCTGACCATGCGGACCCGGCCGAACCGGTCGAGCGCGCGGTGGATCGAGCCTTCAGACACCGCGGCGCCCGTGTTGCGCAGAAGCGCGGTCACCACGGCGACGTTGCCGGTTTCCACGATGGCGCCGGAAACCCGTTCCGACACCACGCGCCGGCTGGCGATGGCGAGGTGCTTGCCGGCGTCGGGATCGGCCAGCAGGCTCAGCAGCAGGTCGTCGCTGAGACCCTCGGCGTCGCGCAGGATCGGGAAGGCCACCCGCGCCACGTCCTTGACCAGCCGTTCGGCCAGTTCCGTGGTCAGCACGGGGTTGTTGCGGATCTGCCAGGCGACCGCCTCGCGCACGGCGGCCTGGGCATCGCCCGCGAAGCAGTGCATGACCTCCAGGGCCAGCGACCGTTCCGCCGCGCTGAGTCCACCCTGTTCGAAGTCGCGGACCAGCTTCGTCATCGTCTCGATGCGCGCCTCCGGAGAGGGGGAGGCGAGCAGCCGTTCGATGTCGCGGGATGACAGGAAATTCTCGCTCATATCAGTCCAATCCCCTCAATCCAGCCCCTGCCCGGCGTAGCGGACCATGTCGCCCCAGATGCGGTCGAGGCGGCGGAGCGTGCGGTAGGCCGCCTTCAGGTCGGCGGCCTCGCTTTCGTTGCGCACCAGGGCGGCGGCCTGGAACTGCTCCAGCTTGGTCAGCTCGGCGCGCAGCGCCCGCCCCTTCTCCGACAGGCGGAGACGGGCGGTGCGGCGGTCGCGCTGGCTGGCGCCACGGTCGATGTAGCCGGCCTCCACCAGGATCTTCAGGCTGTAGGAGGCGTTGGATCCCAGATAGTAGCCGCGTTCCATCAGGTCGCGGACCGACGGTTCGTCGTCGCCGATCAGCATGACCATGAGCGCCTGCACCGGGCCGATGTCGTCGACCCCCTGCTTCAGCAGCCCCGCCCGCACGACGTCGAGAAAGCGGCGGTGCATCCGCTCGATCAGGCGGGCCACGCCGTGATAATCGGCGAGATCGGAAAGTTCGGCGGCATCGTCCCGGTGCGGCGCGTTCATGGCCGGTCTGCTCCTCTTCTTCTTGTTCTTCTTACTCGGCGGCGAGCGCCGCCGGACCGCGATAGCCCTGCGGGTTGCGCTGGCGCCACGCCCAGGCGCCGCCGATGATGCTGTCCAGATCGGGGAAGCGCGGCTCCCAGCCGACATCCTTGCGGATGCGCTCCGACGAGGCGATCAGCACCGCCGGGTCGCCGGCGCGGCGCGGGCCGACCTTCACGGGAACCGGGCGGCCGGTGACGCGCTCGGTCGCCTCGATCACCTCGCGGACGCTGTAGCCCTTGCCGTTGCCGAGGTTGTAGCGGACGCTGCGCTCGTCCAGCAGCGGCAGCACGCGCAGATGCGCGTCGGCCAGATCGCAGACGTGGATGTAGTCGCGCACGCAAGTGCCGTCCGGCGTCGGGTAGTCGTCGCCGAAGATCTCGATGTGCGGGCGCTTGCCGGCGGCGGCGTCCAGCACCAGCGGGATCAGGTGCGTTTCGGGATGGTGGTCCTCGCCCAGCAGGCCGTTCGGGTGCGCGCCCGCCGCGTTGAAGTAGCGCAGGCAGGCCGAGCGCAGCCCGTGGCAGCGGTCGGCCCAATGCAGCGCCCGCTCGATCATGTATTTCGATTCGCCGTAGGGGCTGCCGGGGTCGATGGTGGCGTCCTCGTCGATGGGCAGGCGCTCCGGCATACCGAACAGGTTGGCCGTGGAGGAGAAGACCATCTTGCCCACCCCCGCCTGCACCGCCGCCTGGATCAGGTTCAGCGAGGTGACGGCGTTGCCATGCAGATAGGCATGCGGGTTGCGCATCGACTCGCCCACCAGCGACAGCGCCGCGAAGTGGAACACGGCGTCGAATTTCCATTCGGCGAAGGTGCGCTTCAGCGCCTCCGTATCGGCGAGGTCGGCTTCCACGAAGGCGGCCTCCGCCGGGACGGCGGCGCGGTGGCCCTGGCGCAGGTTGTCGAGCACGACGACGTTGAAGCCGCGATCGAGCAGCTCGGCCACGCAATGGCTGCCGA
>JAEZID010000092.1 GCA_023416195.1 Pseudomonadota bacterium
TCGGCGGCAGAACCCCGGACGAGGCCTACCAGAGCACACCGGACCGGATCAGATTGGCGGCATGATACGAACCTGAACCAAGCTTATTCCAGCCGCAATTCTGTCCGGGAAACGGGGACCAGCTCACTCTTAAGCAGGGGAAAGGGCCAAAATTGATTCTAGCCGCGCGCGGTCTTGTGGTCTATTGGGGGCGCAATCTCACACGCTCGCACCAGAGAGACGCTATGGCTGACGAAGACAAGAAAGACGGCATTTCTATCAATTATGTCCAATGCCCATTCCAGAATCCTGGAAAACCCGTTAGGACGTTTGTTCTTCCGCAAAAAGACAAAATCGTCTCTCATGCCACAGCTCGGATGCGCTGGTGGGAGCATAAGTTTACTTCTGATCTCTTTAAGCTGGCAGCCAGAGGAGATGAGGGATCAGCTTTCTTTGATGTTGGAGCCAATATTGGAACAACAAGCGTTGTGGCGGCAGATTTTTTTGGAAAGATCTATGCGTTCGAATTTGAAAGAATAAATTGTGCGGTTCTTCGCAAGGCGATGGAGATAAACAATATTGAATATGAGCTATTTGAGTGCGCGGTATCTAGAAAGGTTGGTGAGACAGTTGCCTATATTGATCCGAACAATATGGGCGGCCACTCACTTGAGATTCTAGATTCGCAGATGCAATCGAAGGTTAGCGTTAAGACAATTACTCTTGATAGCCTTGACAAATTCATCAACAATGTTAGGTTTTTGCATATAGACACTGAGGGGCATGACTTTCATGTTATTGCAGGTAGTCACGATTTCGTAGCGAGACAAAAGGTCCTTCCCTTTATCGAGCTTGAGTTTTCGCCAAGGGCCATAGCGAAGCACGGATCAAGCATGGCTGATCTCTTGAGCTTCATGGATAAGTTCGGCTATCATGCATATATGAATGCCTCTAATGCGCTTGCGCCTCTCAGCAGAACCGCATTGTCGGAGATGTTTCACCAATGGAAAACTACCCAAGCGTGGATTGATATATACTTGATTCCTTAAAATAAGACACAACCAGAAAAAATTCTCCCTTCATTGAAGAGGGGCGAGCGCTGGGTGCGCGGAGGAGTAGCCGGTTTCGCGCCGGGTTGGAGGTGCTCCGAACGGGACGTTGCTTGGCGGGCCAGGATATGAGTCAACCTATCCATGACTCGCATTGAGCTGTCCCGCCTGACGTCGCAGGAAAAGGACGCGCTGATCCTGGCGCTGCTGGGGCGCGTCGCGGCGCTCGAGGGGAAGCTGAACCAACCACCCAGGACACCGGACGTGATTACTCAGGGGGCTGGTCAGCTGGTGAAGATCGGCTGATCTCTGTAAAGGCCGGATGTGAAAATTCCTCATATCGGGCGGGCGAAAAATTCCTAGATGGTTTGCATGCTCATAGATCACTGTCTGGGTCAGTGGACCTCGCTTGCGGTGGCCGGCCTCGGCGGCGCGGTGCCGGCGGTGGTGCGGTGATCGGGCGAACGCGGGTGGTGTCCGAGGCCCCGATGGTTGAACCAGTCCACCCTCTTGGCTGGCTGGCGGTCGTGGAGCGCCTTCTCCAAAGCGCCCAACTGAGGCCGGCGTGGGCGGTGCGCGACACCTTCGCCTGCCGACGATGCGGCAGGAAGGTGCCGATAACAAAGGCTACGTAGACGAAGCCCAGCCATGTCGCGACATACGTGAAATCGGTCAGTCACAAGGCATTCGGGCACGGCGTTTCGTCAGTGCTTTCCTGTCGTAACGGCCGCCAGACTTTCCAAATGGTCCCTGGTGACACGATTGTTGACTTTAACCCCAAATAGCACCTGTTTGTCATGAAGCGCCTAGTTGCGGCTGAGGCTTCCGACTTGGGATCAATTCACCTTGAAAGCAGGATCTATTTCAGAGTATATCCTGCGAGATCATATGATAATGGAGCGCCACATGAGTTACGATGATGAATATAAAAAGGTATCTGAATTGGTTTCTAAAAGGATGTTTAAGGAGGCTGCTGAAATTATAAGAGAAAACCTTAGCAAAGGGTTTGGGGAATTTGCTGGTAAAGGGCGCCATGTTTCAATAGCAAATTATCTGGTTTTGGCGGCTGACTGGTCTGCTATAACTTCTTTGCTGCCAAAAGGGACGAATTTCTTTTTGGAATCCGGTTGGCTGAACTCCCTTTTCTCCGGCAGGCCTGTAAATAAAAATGGGGATCCAATTCCATGGCTTACGTATCCAGCTATAGATTTCCTTGACGGACGTGTGCAAAAAAATTGGCGTGTTTTCGAATGGGGTAGCGGTAATTCTACTATATGGTGGTCCAATAGAGTCGCTTCGGTGCATGCCGTGGAAGATGATAGCTATTGGTACGAAAAATGCAAAAATTCTTATAGAGAAAACGTTACACTTAAATTCGCTGGCTCTCCAGAAGAATATGTCAACTCAATAGAGTTGAATAGCGAACATCTATTCGATGTGGTGGTTATTGACGGATCTCATAGGAACATGTGCGCAGAAAAAGCTCTAAAGCATGCATCTTCTGATGGCATAATTGTGTTTGACAACAGTGATGTGCCAGAAAATGAGGATGGTGTAAGAATAATTACTGATTCTGGATGGAAAAGGATAGACTTCTTTGGACTCATACCTTCATATTCATATAAGAATTGCACATCTGTGTTCTTTAAAAATGATGAAATTTTGACGAAATCTAATCTCCCCAGCAGAGTAAATTTCTCTGCCGGATTGACGTGTTCACTAGCGATGAAGCGTTAGCAGGACGCGGAGAAAAGCCCTGTTCGGCAACGAAGGTCCGTGACTCTCTGCCCCGGCGAAAAGGGCAACTGCGGAGCGGGCGATGCGCGGATCGGATGAGCGGAGCGAAGGGCTTTTCAGCTATGTGAGCTGCGAGGCCCGAGTTCCGGCAAGCCACCCGCTGCGGCCGATCCGCGCCATTGTGGACGAAGCCCTGGAGGTGCTCTCGCCGGAGTTCGAGCAGTTGTACTCCAGGGTTGGCCGCCCGTCGATCCCGCCCGAGAAGCTGCTGCTGCAAGCCTTCTATTCGGTGCGCTCGGAGCGTCAGCTGATGGAGCCGCTCGATTACACGCTGCTGTTCCGCTGGTTCGTTGGGCTGCCGATGAACGCGCCGGTGTGGGACGTGACGGTGTTCAAGTTGGGTCTAAATTCATACAGGTGCGTCTGATTGATACGGGCCCGAAATCATCTTCTCCACCAACTGCTCGATCACATCGACAGAGCAGTCGATGGAAAAGGACAGCGCCCGTTCCCGGGCGGACAGCGCCATGCGATGCCAAAGTTCGCGATTCTGCACGAGCGTCATCAATGCCCTTGCCAGTCCCTCGGGGCTGTCCTTGGCAAAGTGAAACCCGTCGATGCCATGGCGCACCACTTCGCGCTGCCCGCCGGTTGCGCTCGTGATGACCGGAAGGCCTGCGGCCATCGCTTCGACCGGCGCGATTCCAAAGGTCTCATCGACTTGGCTTGGAAACACCAGGACGTTGTGCCGGGCGAACTCCCGGGCGAGGCCTCGGCGATCCAGGAAGCCGGTGAACTGCACCTTGTTTGCAAAGCCAGCCTGAACCGAAATCTTCTTTAGGGCTTCCAGGAAATCCTTTGAGAGGGTATCGCCCGCGAAGGTGCAGATGAAATCCTGTCCAGCCTTATGCAGCAAATTGAGAGCCTGCATAAGGACATGCGCGCCCTTGTAAGGCATGACGATGCCGGCAAAGGCGATGCGCAGCTTGTCTTGCCGCGGCAGGGGATCGCGATAGAAGAACGGAATGCGTGCCCCGGGATACAGCGTGGTGCAGCGGTCCAATTCATAGCCTTCGGCCGCGAGCTTCTTGCCCAACCAGTCGCTGGCCGGTGCCGCATGGTAGAAAGGCGAGCGTGGTGCCTGAGCCGGTGGAAAACCCGGATGGCTGTTGCCCAGGCTATGGATGACCGGCACCTTGCTCTGCTCCAGAACCCTGATGATGTCGAAGCCGATGAAGTCGATGTTGCCGAGCAGGCAGGCTTCGGGCCGGAAGCGTTCCACCCAATCGCGGACGCATTGAGCGTTCGACGTGTGGGCGCGCTGGACGAAGGCCGGGTCCGGATTCGTGCGGGCGCCGCCATCACCGTAACGGCCGAACAGCACAAGTTCCCGGCGGACGATGTCCTCAAGGTCGGAGTCGCCCTCGACCGGGCGGTGCAGATAGGGGGCGTCTCCGGAAAGGACCGCGACCTCATGGCCCCTGGATCGCAGTCCGGCTGCGAATTCCCAGAGTTTGCGCCCGTACCCCCCCATCTCCTGAGGAGGAAAGAGGTTGTTGATCACGAGAATGCGGCGCGGCTTGGGCGTCGGCTGCACGGGCGGGTGAACCACCGCCCGATGGCGCTGTACCCGGGAATCGTCGCGCAAGGCATCCAGCAACTTGCCGTGCCACACGCGCTCCGGCGCCGAAAGGGCGCGCAGCGTGCTCAAATGCTCAAGCGCGATCAACGTCTCGCGCGCCTCGGCGACCGGAAGCGGCCCCTTTATGCTCGCCAGACGGGCCAGCAGGGCGAGGGCGTCGGCATCGTCACGGTTCGCCCGTACGGCCCGACGCAGCAACGTCCAACCCAACCCGGGATTCCCGTTTTCGTTCGCCAGGATCGCGAGCGGGACAAGCCGTGCGTCCTCGGTCTCGTCGGCCAGAACCTCCAGCTTGGCCTGTGCCGTGACGGGATCGCCGGCGCCGAACGAGGCCCGGATCCCGCGCTCAGGCTGCGTGCAGGAGAACACCCGCCCCCCAAGCCGTGCCGCCGTCCACCCCCAACGCCCAAGAGCGCCGCTCAGCCGGGCCAGTGCCGGCACCGTCCAGCCCTCGCCGACCGCGATGACCAGATGGCCGCGGAAAAGGCGCAGGAGGGTCTCGTAATCTTCCGGGGACTGCTCCGGGCTGACCAGCAGCAGGTGATGAACCGGCAGAGCGTCGTCCTTCCCGGCAAGCCGGCTCAGGGCCGGCCGTTCGTCGATGAAGGACGCCATGTCGCCGTGGCCGTGCGCGGACAGGCGCATCATGTCGGAGAGATCGTCCGTGGCCGTGCGGCCCGGCGCGTCGTCGGGCGCGAAAACCCGGACCCTGGCGGCGATGCGATGGGCGTCCTGCACCGTTTCGTAAACGGTCAGGCGGGGAAGCGCACCCGTCTGGAACAGGGTTGGGCCATGGGTTGGGCCATGCCGGCCGCGCTCGTCGTCCAAGGCCAGTTCGGGGCGCTCGCGGCCGTTGAACACCAGATCGAAGAAGGTTTCCCGTTGGGCGGCGGGGCCGAACGCCTCCTCGATGTAGGCCCGCCCGCGACGGCGGATGGCCAGGGCCTCCTCGGGGTGGTCGAGATAATAGCGCGCCTTGTCCGCCAGATCGTCCGGCGTGTCGTACAGCACGCAATGCTCGCCATCGCGCAACACCCGCTCAAGGCCGGATGCCCGGGAAAGCCGGTCGGTGAACAGAAAGCCGCCGGCGCCGAGGATTTCGAACGTCCGGAGGTTCAGGTCCCCGTTGAGGCTGCAATTGAGCGCAATGGCGGCTCCGGCATAGGCGTCGGCGCTCTGGTCCTGCGCCAGACGCCGGATGTCGAGCGGCAAGCCGCGCCGGCGCAGTTCGTTCATCAACCACGAGCGATAAGGGTGGAAACGGCCGACCTGCCCGACGAACACCATGCGGGGGTCGGCCACCGTCGCCGGGACGTCGCGGAAATAGGGCCGCCAGGTCAGGCACGGAATCCAATGGACATTGGGGAAACCGGCTTCCCGGAAGAAATGCAGATGGTGGCGGTTGTGATCGGACAGGATAAAGTCGAAATGTTCCGTTTGCGCATAGTCCATCATGCGCTGCAGCGGTTCGCTCAAATGCTGCGTGTCGCCCAGCACCAGAACCTTGGGGCAGTCGAAGACGTGCAGATTGCGCGGATAGCTGCGGTTGGTGGCGTCCGTCTTGACGACGATCAGGTCCGGCTTCTGCGCCGACGGCAGCTTGGACGCGAGCAGGCCCATATCCCACGCGCCGACCGGGGTGCGGACGGCGCGGAACCCCCGTTCGTCGCGCGCATCCACGGCATCCGGGCTGCAGTAAATCTCGTTCTCCGAAAACATCACCGGCCGGTAATGCGCCCGCTCGCTGAGATAGGAACACAGAACGACCGGCTGCCGGCGATCCGCGTTTTCAACAGGGGGCGTCATGAGCGGCTCCGCGAGAGAAGTGTAAGGCCGGAGGGATGCAGGGCGGCTCAACGGACATCGGTGTCGCCGCAGGTTTCATGTCGATTACCGGATTTGGGATGGTTCGGCCACTTCAATCGGAAAAACCCGCCCAACATGAAAGGCCGGCTTCGGTCACACGCTTTGGAATAGGGAACGGGCGCGGGGGTTGCGCGGCAAGTGTCCTGGTGGGGGAGCTTTCGGCATCGAACAAAAGCTCCCCGCGACGACGTCGCCGTCCATGCGCGTCAACAGGCCCGAGCGCTTCGGCGACTGGGGAGGGCGGCCGTTCCGGCCGCCCTTTGCCGGCTCGGTCGAGGATCGGCGGGGGTCAGATCACCTGGAGGTACGCGGGGTCGAGCGCGCCGTGCCGGAAGGGGATCCAGTCCTTGTGATCGGGGCGGTACTGCAGGCCGTAGGGGTTCTTGAAGAAGATCTTGGCGAGGGGCTGGCCGCCCTCCGCCCGGGTCCGCTCATGATCGACGAGGGGGGAGACGGCGAACAGCTTGTCCCACAATTCGGCGTTGTCGACGTCACGGCCGGCGTTCTTCACGTAATCGCGTGCGGCGTCGCTGAGCTGCCACGCTTCCTCGACCATTGCGTAATAATCGACGGTACCTTCGCTCATAGCTCGCGCTCCCTACTTCTCAGGGGGACAAGGCTTAACGGAAAAGCCCTTTTTAGAAAAGCCCGAAGGTTTCATGCAAGGCGGCAGCGTGACCCAAGGTCCGCCCAAGGTCCGCGATGACGTTGCTTGCACGGAACGGCTTCGCAACAGCGTGGTCAGCGCGCCAGCCGCGCCTCGATCTCTTCGCACAGGTAGTGGTAGAGGCAGATGTGCGCCTGCTGGATCAGCGGGGTGTGGCGCGACGGCACGGCGAGCAGCACGTCGCTCAAACCCGCCAGACGGCCGCCCCCTTCCCCGGTCATGGCCACGGTCGCCATGCCGCGGGCCCGCGCCGCCTCGAAGGCCGCGACCACGTTGGGCGAGTTGCCGCTGGTGCTGAGGCCGAGCAGGACGCCCCCTTCCTCCGCGTAGGCCTCGACCTGGCGGGCGAACACGCTCTCGTAGCTGTAGTCGTTGGCCCAGGCGGTCAGCACCGCCGCGTTGGAGGACAGGCAGATCGCCTTCAGCCCCCGGCGCTCCTTGAGGAAGCGGCCGACCAGCTCGCCGGTGATGTGTTGGGCGTCGGAGGCCGAGCCGCCGTTGCCGCAGACCAGCAGCGGCCGGTTGGCGCCGAGCGCCGCCGTGATGCGGGCCACCGCGTCTTCCATGAGGGCCGGATCCAGGGTCTCCCGCGTCTTGCGGAGCACGGCGGCGGAGGTTTCCAGGTAATCGCTCAGCGAGGTGCTGCCGGCGGTCTCAACGCTCATGGACGGTCTTTCCTCTCAGGCAACGAAGGGGGCGGGCGACGCCCTCATCCGCGCACCGCGAAGCGGTAACGGACCCAGGCCCAGGCGCGGTTCATCGCGTAGCCCATGCCGTAGCGCTTCGTGTACTGGACGAACTTGCGGACGCGGCTGCCGCTCAGCACCTCGACCAGGGCGGTGGCCTGGGTGGCCGGGGCGGGGGTCCACCAGCGGTCCGGCAGGAATTCCAGGCCGATGTGGCTGAAGGTGGCCACCTTGCAGATGTCCGGGCGGTCGAGCCCCCGGCCGGCCAGTTCGCCGCAATGGTCGGGCAGCAGGTCGGCGTAAAGGTCGCTCAGGGCCGCGCAATGCGCCTCGGGCGTGACGGTCAGGTGCGGCCCGATGCCGGCGCGGGCGCGCTCCACGCGCGCCGGGTCGGCGGCCAGCTCGGCCAGCAGGCGCTCCACCGCGCCGGCGTCGCCGAGCGGAACCTTGAAGCCGTTGACGCCGTCGATCACCCGCTCGCCCAACGCGCCGATGTCGGTGACGACCGGCACCAGCCCCATCAGCCACGCTTCGGACAGCGTCATGCAATAGGTTTCGGGCCAGTTCGACAGGTGCAGCGACAGGGCCATCTCGCCCAGCACGGCCGGCGGCTGGCCCGGCGGGAAGGGGCCGTGCCGGACGACGCCGGAGAAGTCCTCGTGCGCGAGCACCCCGTCGTAGGGCGCATCGACCCGGCCGAACAGGTGGAACTCGATCCCGCGGCCGCGCAGGTTGTGGAAGACCTCGACCAGCAGGTCGGCGCCCTTGTTGAAGCTGAAATTGCCGTAGACGGCGACTTTCAGGGGCTTGGCCACCGGCCCGCCGGCCGTCAGGCGCGGCGTCGGAAGGATCGGCTGGCCCAGCACGACCGAACGCGTCCGCTCCACCTCGTAGGGATAGACCTCGGCGACCAGATCGCGCGCCGCCTGCGACGGGAACAGCAGCAGATCGATGTTGCCCAGCATGTCGGCGAACGCGCTGCGGCGCAGCCGCTGCGCGCCGTAGGGGATGCCGCGCGTGGCGTTCAGGCAGACGTCGCACTGCTCGGTCCGGGCGAGGTGCCCGGTACAGCTGCGCCCCTTCGGGTCCATCAGGTTGAAGTGGGTGCACAGCGAATAATAGTCGTGCGCCGTGTAGACGGTCCGCACCCCCAGCGTCCGGGCCAGCAGCGCCAGGCTCGGCACGAAGCCCAGCAGATGCTGGAAATGCACCATGGCCACGTCGTAACGGCGCAGCAGCATGGTGAACAGCGTCTCGATCTCGACGTTGCGCAGCATGCCCTCGTCGACGCTGCCCGAGACGGTGAAGCGGTCGACCACCTGGAGGCCGCCGTCGAGCAGTTCGTAGGTGTTGCCGTTGCCGCCGGGCACCCGCGTCAGCGTCAGGAAGGTGAAGCGGTCGGCCAGCCCCTGCTGGACGATCTGCTGGTACACCTCCACGCCGCCGAAGGGCTGCCGCCCGACGATGTTGTGCGTGACGAAGAGAATGGTCGGCTTGCCGCCGGCGGCCGCGCCGTCAGCCATGAACACGCTCCAGAATGGCGGTGACCCGGTGCCGGTAGCAGTGCTTTTCCCGCGTGACCGCCTGGGCGCGCCCCGCGGCGCGGGCCCAGGCCGCGGCGTCGTCGCGCAGGGTGCCGACGATGTCCACGAGCTCTTCCAGGCTGCGGAAGGGGAACACGCTCTCGCCGTCGGTGAAGCCGTCGGGCAGTTCCACCGTCCCCGGCTCGTAGAGCTGGATGCCGCCGGCGAGCGCCGTCTCGAAGAAGCGCGGCCCCGGCGACAAGGTCATCGAGGGCGAGCCCGGCGAGGTGGAGAAATTGCGGGTCAGGTAGAGGGTGGTGCTGCTGCGGTTGGCGAAGCGCGCGAAGTCCATGCCCGAGACGTGGATGTCCTGCGCCGACACGTTCGGCCCGCCGTCCGTCGAGAAGCCGCCGAAGGGCGAGGGCGGGACGAACAGCTTCAGCCGCAGGCCGGAGTCGATGGCCAGGAGCTTCTGGAACATCTCCACCCGGTTGGGCCAGGCGGTGCCGGCGAAGAACAGGTCGTAGCGCCGGCCGGCCGGGTCGATGGGGCGTTGGTGGAACGGCTCGAAGCCCGCCAGCGGCAGGTAATGGCCCTTGCCCCCGTAGCGCGGCACGCTCAGCCGGTCGTTGGTGAAGGCGACGTCCACCAGCTCGGCGCTGACGAGGTTGCGCGACAGCTCGTACGGGTCCTCGGTGAACCAGATGGCCGAGCGGCCGGCCAGCCGGGTCAGCTTGTGCAGCAGGAAATGGTCGATCTCCTCGCCGCCGAAGGCCAGCAGCAGGGTGGGGCGCAGGGTCTCCGCCACCTTGATCGCGTCGAGGTAGGTGACCAGAACCGCCTTTTCGACCGTCGGGTCGGCGGCGAAGGCGCGGTGCAGCGCGACCGACAGGTAGCGGTTCGGGTTGGCGATCTTGGAATCGAGGACGAGGACGCGGTGGCGGGTCATGACAGGGCTTTCACGGCTTCCCCGACCCTGGCCCGCGGGGCCTCTCCGCTCAGGGCCAGCACGTCGAGGACCGTGGCGGCGCGGTGCGCGTAGGTGTGTTCGGCCTGCGTGCGCGCCTGGGCGGCGCGGCCGACCGACACGGAGAAGTCCGGCTCGTCGGCTATGCGCTCGAGGATGGCGGCGAAGTCGCCGACCGTGTCGAACAGCAGCACTTCCTTGCCCGGCTCGTAATAATCCTCGATCTCCAGCCCCTCGACGAAGAAGGCCTGGGCGGCGCCGCCCATGGCCGCCTCGAAGGTGCGCGGGCCCGGCGTGCTGGGGGCGAGGCCGACGTTGCGGTTGGCGAGGTTCAGGCGGCGCCCGACGTTCAGCACCAGATCGGACGAATTGTAGTAGAGCGGCAGCGTCTCGTTGCCGACCCGCAGGTTGCGGGCGAAGGGCAGCGCGCCGGTGTCCCAGCCGCCGCCCAGCACCACCGTGTGCCGGGTCTCCAGCAGCGGCTTCAGGTCGCGCAGCAGCCGGTTGCGGTTGTCGAAGGACACGCCGCAGAAGAACACGGCCGGGCCGCCGCGCCGCGTGACGGGCCGGAAATGCGCCTCCGGGCTGGCGGCCATCGGCAGGTGGACGACCGGGCAGGGAGCGATGTAGTGCCAGCTCGACCAGCGGTCGCTGACGAAGATGGCGTCGGCGACGGCGCCGGCCTTGATGTTGGCGTCGAATTCGTAGGGATCGTCGAGCAGCCAGAAGGCCAGCCGGCTGCCCGCCTTGTCGCAGGCGTGGCGCAGCCGTCCGTAATGCGCCTCCGCCGGAAGGCAGGACGCCATCAGAAAAATCAGTTCCGGTTGCTGGAGCCGGACGGTCTCTTCCAATCGTTCGAACGCTTCCACCAAGACATGGCGGGACGGATCCGCCGCACGGAAACCGGCGGCCGCATAATGGTTCAGATAAGCGTTCGAATTCAGAACGTCGGGGGCCGCGCTCGAAACAATTATGGGTCGGTGGACCACGGTTTATTCT
Source organism: Pseudomonadota bacterium (assembly GCA_023416195.1). Taxonomy (GTDB): domain Bacteria; phylum Pseudomonadota; class Alphaproteobacteria; order Azospirillales; family Azospirillaceae; genus Azospirillum. The sequence goes on from JAEZID010000092.1 coordinate 11,116, forward strand.
GCTAGGTATGATTGGCAAACAGGGGATACAGAACACGCCTTGCCATGTCAATGTGACCTAAGGCCAAACAGGCGGCGTGCAAGGAAGCGGGTCGCCCGGTAGGGCAGGCTGCCGCGCAGCCAGGACGGCACGGGCAGGCGTTCGCTCAGCGCGCGGCGGAGGGCTTCGTTGGCGCTGTCGGCGATGCGGATCTGCTCTTCCAGCTGGCGGTGCAGGGTGCGGATCACCTCGTCACGCTCTTCGGTCTGCCGGTGCAGGGACTGGATCTCGCCGATCCGCCCTTCGATCTGCCGGTGCAGGTCGCCGATCAGCGCGTCGCGCTCCTTCGCCTGCTGCTGGAGGTTCAGGATGTTGCCGATCTGGCCTTCGACCTGACGGTGCAGCGCCTCGATCTTCTCGTCCCGGCCGCCGATCTGCTGGCGGATCTCGTCGCGCAGCAGCCCGTCGCGCACCAGAAGCAGGGTCTCCAGGATCGACCCGACGCCGGCCAGGACGCCCAGCCCCGTGCGGCCCTCGGCCAGATCCTCGCGCAGCAGTTCGTTGCGCAGCAGGCCGCGGTAGGCCGCGTGCTTGTCCGCCGCCGCGAAGATGGAGTTGCCGGTGGCCGCGTCGGCACTGGCCGGGCGGTGGTGCCAGCGGGCCAGCGGGCGCGGCAGGACGCCGATGTCGAAGCGGCGCACGAAGCGGATGTTGAACTCCCAGTCGCCCAGCACCGGGAAGCCCTCGCGGAAGGGGCCGACCTCCGCATAGGCGGCGCGCTCGAACAGGAAGGCGATGGGCGGAAACAGGTTGGTGGCGACCAGCGTCGCCGCCGTGACGTTGTCCACCGGGGGGACGAGGCCGCGCTCCTGCTCCTCCAGCGTCTCGGCGTCCTCGACGATCCGCCAGGCCTGCGTCACCACGCCATGGTAGCGCCCGGCGCTCCGCTCCAGAAAGCCGGTGGTCTCCTCCAGGAAGGTGGGCTCCCAACTGTCGTCGTCGTCGTGGATGACGATGAAGCGGCTGTCGCTGCGGGCGATGCCGACGTTGGAGGCGGCCTCCATGCCCAGCGAGTCCGGGTTGTGGATGACCCGGAGCCGCCCGGCGTAGGCGTCCTTGTACCGCTCGGCGAGCGCGTCCACCGGAGCCGGATCGCCGCCGTCGTTCACCACCACATGCACCCAGTCGCCCACGCTCTGCCCCAGCACGCTGGCGAAGGCGCGCTCCAGCATCTTCGGGCGGTTCTTGGTGCGGGTGATGACGGCGACGGCTGGGACGGCGGGCATGTTCATGAGGCGGACCGGCTAAGAAAATAATACGGAAGGGGAATCAACCTTGCGCGGTGCAACCCCTATTCGGCAAGAGCCAACTCCTCCTGCCGGGCGATGAGCGCGGCGGACGCCGCCGGATCCTCCTGCCCCTTGGCCATGCGCAGCAAAAGCGCGTGCAGGTCGCGGGTGATCGGGCGCAGCGGCGCGTCGGGCGGGGCCGAATGCTGCTTCAGGCCGGGGTCGATGGTCGCGGCGACCTCGGCGCGCGCCTTGGCCCGCCGTTCCGGATCGTCGAGGCCGAGGGAATCGGCCCCGAGAAAATCGACGAGCCGCTCGAACTGGCGGTTCGGGTCGGCGAACCACGCGTCGTAGTCGGTGACGAGGCGCGGCGCGCCCTGGCTGCACTGAAGCGCCTCGAAATAATGCCGGGTCCACAGCCGCTCGGCCAACTCGTAGGGCACCTGCCCCTTGGAGGCGAAGGAGGTGGCGACCGTCGCCGGGTCGCGCAGGCTGACGAGGTAGAGCGGATCCAGCCGCAGCACCGTGGCGATATCGCGCCACAGCGGCATCAGGCGCACCGTGCGCGGGTCCTTGAAGCCCCAGACGGCGGTTGTTTCCGACAGCTCGCGCCGGACGATCTCCGCCAGCTCGTTCTTCATCGCCAGCACCTCGGGCCGGCGCCACGCGGAGTCCGGAATGGCCCAGTCGGCGCGCTCCTCGTTCCAATAGCGGTCGAGCGTGCGCAGCAGCCGGTCCTGGATCTCGGTGATCTGGGCGTGTTCCCAGTAGTCGTAGCGCGGCGCGCGCTCGAAGCTCTCGCGGGTCAGCACGTGGCGTCCCAGCTCCACCCCCATCAGCGCGATGGCGCGGGCGAGCAGGGAGGTGCCGCTGTTGTGCATGCCGAGCACGATGACGACGCGGCGGCGGGATGAACGGGCGAACGGCGGGCGGGCGAACAGGCGGCGGAGCATCGGGACGGAACCTGGCTTGCGGGTTGGGTCAGAGGGGCCGGGCGCGGCTGTCGAACGCCAGATCCAGGGGACCGTTCGAGCACTGGCCGCGCACGGGCAGAACCTTGAACATGGCGACATCCACCAGACGGCTCAGCCACTGCCGTTCGCCTTCGATCAGGCCGGAAATGGCGGCGTTGATGAAATAGGTGCCCTCCAGCAGCCGGCATTCGAACTCGTGGCTCACGTCCAGCGTCGTCCCGGCCTCGACATAGTCCAGGACGCGCGACGTCGACAGGGTGGTGGCGCCCCCCAGCTCGACGCCGTTGATCGTCTTGACGCGGGTGCCGACGGCAACCCCCCAGGCCGCCTCCTCCACTTCGACGCGGTAGCGGATCGCGTAACGCCGGCCGGACTTCAGGACGTTCACCGGCCGGCCGTCCTGGGTCGTGATCCGCACGTCCTCGATCCGGGCGCCCCGCGTTTCGTAGGCGGTCGGGCTCTTCGGCACCAGGCCGGGGTTGAAATGCTCCTCCAGCTCGGCATCGGCCTTCGGGGCGGAGGAGACCTCGCCCGTGCCGTCCTTCCCCGGGCCGGCCTCGTCGGGCAGCGGCGCCTCGCCCCTTCGGGACGCCAGCAGGGATTCGCGGAACGCGGCGCGCCGGTCCGCCGGCGTGTAGAGCAGGCGGTGATAGAAGTTGATCGTCCGCCGGGGCGTCCCGTCGTAGAGCATTTCGCCGTGATCCAGCAGGATCGCGCGGTCGCACAGATCGACCACCTGGTTGGCGGAATGCGACACGAACAGGATCGTCGCCCCCTTCTTCTTGATCGCCTCGATGCGCGCCATGCAGCGGCGCTGGAAGGCCTCGTCGCCGACGGCGAGCGCCTCGTCCACGACCAGGATGTCCGGGTTGACCGAAATGGCGACGGCGAAGGCAAGGCGCATGACCATGCCGGTCGAATAGGTCTTGGTCGGCCGGTCGATGTAGGGGCCGATGTCGGCGAAGTTCGTGATCTCCTCGAACAGCGCGTCCGTTTCCGTCCGGTCAAGGCCGAGGATGGCGCTGTTCAGATAGACGTTCTCGCGCCCGCTGAACTCCGGATTGAAGCCGGATCCCAGTTCCAGCAGGGCCGAGACCCGGCCGTGCACGGCGATGTCGCCCTTCGTCGGCTGAAGCGTCCCGCAGATGATCTGCAACAGGGTCGATTTGCCGGACCCGTTGTGGCCGACAATGCCGACGGTGCTGCCGCGCTCGATCTCGAAGCCGATGTCGCGCAGAGCCCAGAACTCTTGGTAATAGCGATGGGTGCGGAACAAGGATTGTTTCAGGCGGTCTTCCGGACGATTGTAAATCTGGTAGACCTTGGAAACGTCGCGAACCGTTATCGCCAAATCGGACCGAAGCATGCGGGACGAACCACCGTAAAGCCATTCAAGCTTGCCGTGGCCCTGCCGCATGGCGCGGCATGCTGCGCGAGGCCTTATCTGGAAGCGGGGCATTCATGACACCCCGGGCACTGTCAGCGCAACAGTTTCGGCTGGCCCCGGCCGGCTTCGTGGAGGCGGCATGGGCCATGGCCGTTCGCAACGCGGGAAAACCGGTCCTGTTCCTCAGACTCCTCCGGGACGGCCTTGCTCCTGAAGGCCGCCGTCATTGGACATCGGCCGCCACGCGCTTGCCATACGTCCACCGCGCAAGACGGGCTTCTCAGCACCCACCGGAGCACGAGAAAGCCCGCAACGCATCCGCTGCTATGGCTGTCGCGACAGCACCACCAGCAACCCATTGTTGGCGAAATGCTGGCGCCCCGGAAACAATGTCTGGAGACGCCGCTCAATATCCTCTGAAGGTTTCCTCAAAAAAGTTGCCATTATAGTTTCAATCTTGAACGGGCTGCTCTTGAAATACTCTATATAATCTTCGGTAAACAGGCGGTTTATCGCGGGCGAATTGTACACGTGATAAACAATTTCGGCAGCCGCCTCCTCGTCAGTGTAAGAAAGCAGGTGCTCGTACATTTGCGGGGGGCGCATGAGGAGATGTCCCCAAGGCGGAATGGGCGAGTTCCCAAAAGAAAATACATTGCCCTTCTTATCTGTAACTCCATGCAGATGATGGCCGTCATGGGCCGACCATATTGGGGAGAACATGGTAAACAGGCGCCCTCCAGGCTTTAGGGCCTGATGCATGCGGGAGAGGGCCGCAGGGAGGCGATCGATATGCTCAAAAGCAGCAATCGAAAATATAGCGTCGAATTCTTCTGAGAAGGCCGATGTCAGTTGCTCCGCTCTGCCGGAAACAACGGCATAATCACCGATTTGATCAACATTGTTGACATCCGGTAGATTGAATATGTCTTCTCTTTTTAGATCAAACCTGATTTCCTCGTAATACCCCATCTCTTCAATGGCAATCCATTTTTCTGCGCCAAGCTCACCAAGAACAAAGTCGCGCGGCAGGCTCCCGCCGATTTCCAAAACTCTTTTGCCGCGCAAGCCTATCCTTTGCTCAGCCGCCAAGGCATATGGAACGTGGTAGGTCAGATTATACTTTTCCTGAAGAGTCTTTGTATCCTGGGAGCTCATTCCGTCTGCCAACCACGTTAGGGGGGTGATGCCATAAACGTTTTATTGGAGGCCAACAGAGGCCGCAACGGATACGATTGAGGAACGGATTTTATAGGAAACAGCAGGGCGCGACGGCCCTGCCGTTCCCATAAAATGGCGGCAGGAGGATTCCCGCGGGCCGCTCTACGCCCTGGCCGGAGCGCTGCCTTCGTAGTTCTGCTGGTTGAAGTCGGGCAGTTCGCCGATCAGGCTGGAAAGGGACGCCACCTTTTCCGCCGGAACGGCGACGATGTTCCGCTCGACGGCGGGGCCGAAGATGTTCTCCGGGTTCTGCCGGAAATTGTCGGCCCGGTAGGCCGGGGGAGCGTGCAGGAAGCATTTGTAGTCATACCGGTCCAGCACCTTGAGAACCGGCACGGCGCGGGACCATTCCGCCGCTTCGGCGTAGATGAGCGGGCGTACGGTGGAGAGCAGCCGGTCGGCGCCGCCGAGCACCTCGTGCTCCATCCCCTCCGCGTCGATCTTCAGCAGGCTGCAGGAGCGGATCTGGAAATCGTCGAGCCGGCGGACCGGCACGGCCGTGAAGTCGCCACTCTCGGCCGTCTCATAGGTGAACACCACGGCGCCGAAGTTCTGATCGCCCGCGGTATAATCGATCTTCTGTTCGGCCAGAAAGCCGTCCTTGCCGCTCAGCGCGCAGTTGAACGCATAAACGTTGGAAACCCCGTTCAACGCCATCGAGCCGCACAGGCCCTGGAAGATGATGCGTTGCGGCTCGAAGCAGAGGACGGTGCCCGACGGCCCGACCTTCTTGGCGAAGGCGAGCGCGTGGGTGCCGACGTTGGTGCCGACGTCGATCACCGTTGCGCCCAACTCGATGAACTGGAGAAGGAAAGAGATTTCATTGGCCGCCCATTCGCCATATTCCTGAAGCGAGCGGCCGATGGTGTTGTCGTTGCCGTTATAGATAATGCCGCCATAGGGCGTCTCGACGGCTTTAAAGCCAAGCGGATTGTCGGGCGGGAATGCCATTCTTGTTACCTCCGAGCCGCATTAATATTTTTCTTGCAACATCATTCCCCTGAAGCGGGGGCGGACCATAAGGACAATAAGTCCGCATGATTGTGCTGCACAATCATATTTCTCGGGCATAGTCCTCGGGGCTGTCGAAAACGGCAGCGAAAGCCGTTTCCGAGAACGGGCGCGCCGAAACACGTTGACAGCATCGCCCGCGCGCGGATGGATGTGCGCCAATCATAAGATTGCAGTCCACCGGACAGACCTTCGTGGTGAACGAGAACATCATCGTGCTGATACGGACGGCGCCTTCAGGCGCCGTCCGTATCACCCTTTCAATCAATGCTATCGCATTGATCTGCCGGGTTTCACCGGCGGCGCTCAATGGAAGCGTTCAAGCGCCGCCGGTATGACATGGCTTCCCTTTCCCAGCCGGCACGGCCTGACGCGGGTCGCATCCCGTCCATGACCATCACCCCACCGGACGGGCGCGCCCGTCTCGGAGTCCGGGCATGATTTCTCCGGTGGTCACCGGCGCGGACGCCCGCTACTTCGCGATGGCCTGCCTGCTCATCCAATCGCTGGCCCGGTGGCTGCCGGGCGTGCCGGTGCTGGTCTGCGACTTCGGCCTGAACCCGGCGCAGCGCCGTTTCCTGGAAGCACGGGGAGCGCTGCTGCCGCGTCCGCCCTCCGTGCCGGAAGGGACTCATCCGTACCGCGCCAAGGCGGCGCTCGTGGATTATCTGCCCCCGGATCCGGCCGGTGCCGACGAACCGGTGGTCTGGTTCGACTGCGACATGATGGCCGGCGCACCGCTCGCCGAGCCGCTGGCGAGGCTGCTGGAGGCCATGGGCAAGCACGGCTCGACGCTCGCCGCCTGCCCGGATGCGGAGGTCGCGGACACCGCCGGCTTCATCGCCCGCTGGGGCGCCGACGTGGCCCCCTTCGCCGAGGCGGTGCGCGCGGGCGGCATCGACCCGCGCCGGCCCTACCTCAACTCCGGCTTCTTCATCGCCTCGCGGGACGCCCTGGCGGAGGTGCGCGACCGCTGCGCCGCTCTGGGCGATCACCGGATGATCGACCAGAACAGCTTCAACCTGACGGCCTGGGCGCCCGGCCGGCGCAGCGCCGTGCTGAACGCCGCCGCCTGGAACGTGCA
>JAEZID010000103.1 GCA_023416195.1 Pseudomonadota bacterium
GTTCAGCGTCGCCAGGCGCCGCGCCGCCACCCGCGCCGAAGGCGAGGCACGGTCGTAGGGCAGCGTGTCCCAGGCGGGGAAGCCCAGCACCTCAAGATCGGGCGCCACGGTGCGCAGGTTGCGGCAAAGGCGGTCCAGGCGGCGCGCGTCCTCGGCGATGTGCAGGACGGTTCCGGTGGCGCGGGCGAGGTCGGCGACCACCCACGCGTCGAAACCTTCCGGGACGCCGTGCAGCGTGTGGCGTCCCGGTTCGGTCAGCCCATCGGGCAGGGTCATGCGGCCTCGCTTCTCGGCGGAGATGGGCGTTTGGCGGATGGGCGTTCGACGCGTTCCTCTCCGCCGTGGACCTCCAGCACGGACAGCCCGTCGCCCGGCGGCCATGTCGAAGCTTTTCGACGGATGCTCTTGCCGATGGCCGCGCTTGTGCGACACCGCGTTGCCGCCGGCCCGGATCAGGCGTGCCACTGCGCGCGGGTGGTGTCCGCCTCGGGCTCCCGCACGCCGAAACCGACGGCGCCGGCGACGATGGCGAGCGCCGCGTGCAGCCAGATGTCGTTGCCGTGCAGCGGCACCAGACCGAACAGCGTGTTCAAGCCGGGGATCAGACCCATGACGGTAAGCACGGCGTAGATCACCGCGACGCTTTTCAGATAGGCCCGCGAGGCAAGCCGCCCGGAGAAGTAGGCGAAGAACGCCCAAAGGCCGAACAGCAGATGCACGATGTTGTGCAGCAGGTTGACCGGGAACAGGCCCAGCAGCAGGCCGTGGAAGCCGTTCACGATCAGGATCTCGCCTTCGGGCGGCGGCGACAGGAAGGTTGGCACGAAGCCGAGGATGCCGACCGCCGTGAAGGCGACGGCGTAGATCAGGGTCACGTTGCGCCACCACATGGGGGCCTCCATCGGTAAAGCGGGGGACGGTCGCCTTACCAACAGAACCTCCCCATGGGTGTTCCGGACCTTATTTCTGGACGAACTTCTCGTTCAGCTTGCGTTCGGCCTCGAAGGCGCCTGCGGGGAGCTGGTGGGCGATGCCCTTGTGGCAGTCGATGCAGGTGTCGCCGCGCTGCGCCGCCTCAAGATGCCGGTCGCGCGCGCGGAAGTTCTGCTGCGACACGTCCATGCTCTGGAAATTGTGGCAGTTCCGGCATTCGCGGCTGTCGGTGTGTTTCATCGACGTCCACACGTTGGTGGCCAGACGCAGGCGGTTCGCCTCGAAGTCCTCGCGCGTTCTGATGGAGCCGACGAGATGGTGATACAGCTCCAGCGACGCTTGCATCTTGCGCACCATCTTGTGCGTCCACTCCTTCGGCACATGGCAGTCCGGGCAGGTGGCGCGCACGCCGGACGGGTTGCTGTCGTGCACCGTGCCGCGATATTCGGCATACACGTTGTCGCCCATCTCGTGGCAGGTGACGCAGAATTCCTCGCGGTTGGTCATCTCCATGGCCCAGTTGAAGCCGCCCCAGAAGATGACACCGCCGGCCCCGCCGACCAGAAGCAGCAGGCCCAGGGAATAGCGGGCGGTCGGGCGGGCGAACAGCCGCCACAGCCGGACCAGAAGTCCGGGGCGGGGACCTTCGCCCTTGTCGGGAGTTTGCGCGGTCATGGCCTGTCCCTCCCCGGTTCAGCGGACCGCCGTGGCGGGCTTGAACCCGTTGTCCACAAGCGGCTTTGCGTCGGTCTGCGGGACGTGGCACTGGACGCAGAACCAGCGCGTGCCGGCCACGTTGTCCAGGCGGTTGCCCTCGCGGTCGATGTAATGGGTCTCGCTGATCTTGGGCGCGCCCATCTTGGTGTTGTTCGGCCAGTCATGGCAGTACATGCACTGATTGACCTTCAGATCGATCTCGTACTTCTCGATCTTGTGGGGGATCAGCGGCGGCTGCTGGCGGTAGGCGCGGCCATGGTCGGAGCCTTCCTTGACCGCGTGGATGTCCGGGATCGCGTCGGTCTCGCCGATGCCGACCTCGCCGCGCAGCGATTTCAGTTCGCCCGTGACGCCGCCCGTCGGCATCAGGGTCGCCACCCCCAGCACGAGGCTGGCCGCCACGGCGAATAGCTTCAGTTTGGTCTTCACGGTTGTTCTCCCAGGCGAATTTGGGGGCGAATTGGTGCCGCGCCGGCCGCGCCTTTGAGGCCGAGGGCGAACACATCCTGCGGGCACACGTCGATGCAGCGGCCGCAGGCGGTGCAGTCGGTGGATAGGATCACCTCGGAACCGGCGCCCCGCAGGGCGGGCGAGATGACGTGGGGTTCGGGGCAGACCTGATAGCAGTCCATGCAGTTGTCGCAGGCCGCCCGGCGCGGCGCCGACACGGCGACCCGGCCGAAGCGACCGACCAGCCCGTAAAAGGCGCCGACCGGGCAGAGAGAGCCGCACCAGCCACGCGGAGCCAGCGCGAGGTCGAAAAGGAAGACCGCCGCCAGCACCGTCCAGGCGATGCCGCCCGCGAACAGCGTGCCGAACACCAGCCCACGGTGCAGCTGGGTGATGGGGTTCACCACCTCCCAGGCGATGGTGCCGGTGGATAGGGAAGCGATCAGGATGCCGGCCAGCAGGATCAGGCGCGCGCGCCGGTTCAGCGACAGACCGTCCTTCCAGCCCAGCCGGCGGCGCAGCCATCCGGCCGTGTCGGTGACGACGTTGACCGGGCAGACCCAGGAGCAGTAGAGCCGCCCGCGCAGCAGACCGTAGGCGGCCAGCACGATCGCCGCGCCGGCCAGCGCCGTGGTCTCCAGCCGGTGCCCGGCCAGCAGCGATTGCAGGGCCACCAGGGGGTCGTTCAGGGGCAGCAGGTCGAGCGTCAGGCTGGTCGCCAGCGTTCCCTTGGCGATCCACAGGCCGAACAGCGGTCCGGTCAGGAACAGGGCGAGGAAAAGCAGCTGGGACGCGCGGCGGGCGAGCAGCCACTTGTTCGCGCGGAACCAGCCTTTGGCCTTCACGGCCTCGCGGCCGGGGATTCGTTCGGAGATCGCGCTCATGGCTTGAACTCCTTGCCCAGCGAGGGGCCCAGGGAGGGCGGCGTGTAGCCGCGATCCGGCAGGTCGATGATGCCGTCCACCAGTTCTCCGCCGTGCTTGGCCTTCTCCTCCCAGCCGAGGCGGTAGTGGCCACCGATGCGCCCGCGCGCCAGCTCGGTCGGCAGGACCTTGATGGCGGCCTCCTCCAGCACGCAGGACTTCTCGCACTTGCCGCAGCCGGTGCAGGCGTCGGTGTGGACCACTGGGATCAGGGAAGCGTGCTTGCCGGTCCGCTCGTTGTGGCGCATGTCCAGCGTGATGGCCTTCCCCATCAGCGGGCAGACGCGGTAGCAGACGTCGCAGCGCAGCCCCAGCACGTTCAGGCAGGTCTCGTGCCCGACCAGCGCCGCCGTGCCCATGCGCGCCTGGGCGATGTCGGTCAGCCCCTTGTCGAGCGCGCCCGTCGGGCAGGCGACGACGCAGGGGATGTCCTCGCACATCTCGCAAGGGATTGCGCGGGCTTCGAAATAGGGGGTACCGCTGGACGCAGCGTCGGCCAGATCGGCGAGCTTCAGCGTGTCGTAGGGGCAGGCGCGCACGCACAGCCCGCAGCGCACGCAGGAGGCGAGAAAATCGGATTCGCCCTTTGCGCCCGGCGGACGCAGGGCGGTCGCGGCGAGTGTGCGGCTGGGCGCCGCCACCTCACCGACCAGCAACGCGGCGCAGCCCGCCCCCGCCGCGGCCTTCACAGCCGTGGCGAGGAAGCGGCGTCGCGCCACGCCCTGCTTGTCCGATTGTGCGCTCATGACGAGCACTCCTCATGAAAGCGCCTGCACCGCGCCCCCTTCCTCCCAGCCTTCGGCTGGGCCCCTCCTTCCCCCACCTTCGGCGGGGGCAGGTTGGACCCCCTCCCCCGTACGGAGCATGGGGAAGGGTTAGGGTGGGGGCCTGCGGCCGGCGCGCTTACGCCTTCACGATCTTGACGGCGCACTTCTTGAAGTCCGTCTCCTTGGAGATCGGGCAGGTGGCGTCGAGCGTGAGCTTGTTGACGAGCTGGCTCTCGTCGAACCAGGGGATGTAGACGACACCCTCCGGCGGACGGTTGCGGCCGTGCGTCTCGACCCGGCTGATGACCTCGCCGCGACGGCTCAGCAGCTTCACGGGCATGCCGCGCCGCAGGCCGCGCTTCTTGGCGTCGTCCGGGTGCATGTAGACGACCGCGTTCGGGAAGGCCCGGTGCAGCTCCGGCACGCGCCGGGTCATGGAGCCGGAGTGCCAGTGCTCCAGCACCCGGCCAGTGACCAGCCACAGGTCGTAGTCGGCGTCCGGTTCCTCGGCGGCGGGCTGGTAGGGCAGCGCGAAGATGTTCGCCTTGCCGTCCTTGTTGCCGTAGAACTTCACGCCCTCGCCGGCCTTCACGTA
>JAEZID010000107.1 GCA_023416195.1 Pseudomonadota bacterium
CGCACCGCGCGCTCGTCCTGCACGCCACCTCGGTCGGCGGCGCCCATCACGAGGAGCGGCAGGGCGTCCTGCGCGGCGAGGCCGGGGACCTGCCCATAACCGTGAAGTTCTTCCGGTCCGCCCCGCTCGCCACAATTCAGCAAAATTTTCTCGCTGAATTCACAAAACAACACCGTGCCGCGCTGATTGCCGCAGGATGCTACCAACCGGCGTGGGAATAGAGTACACAGGGCCGCGCGCAACCGCCTCTTCATCATCGTTGGACGGCGCGCCTGCGTCCCGGACCGGGCGTCGAACTCCGTTGCACCAAGGTCATCATGCCGGCTTCACTCGCTCTCCCTCCCCATCGGCTCACGCATCTGCAGCGTCTTGAGGCCGAAAGCATCCACATCATGCGCGAGGTCGCGGCCCAATTCCGCAACCCCGTCATGCTGTATTCCATCGGCAAGGACAGCTCGGTGATGCTGCACCTGGCGATGAAGGCCTTCTACCCGTCGAAGCCGCCCTTCCCGCTGATGCACGTGGACACCACCTGGAAATTCCGCGAGATGATCGCGTTCCGCGACCAGCGGGTGAAGGACCTGGGGCTGGACCTGATCGTCCACATCAACGAGGACGGCGTGCGGCAGGGCATCGGCCCCTTCACCCACGGGTCGGCCGTGCACACCGACGTGATGAAGACGCAAGGGCTGAAGCAGGCGCTCGACAAATACGGCTTCGACGCGGCCTTCGGCGGTGCCCGCCGCGACGAGGAGAAGTCCCGCGCCAAGGAGCGCATCTTCTCCTTCCGCACCTCGACCCACCGCTGGGATCCGAAGAACCAGCGGCCGGAGCTGTGGAATCTCTACAACGGCCGCATCGACAAGGGCGAGAGCATCCGCGTCTTCCCGCTGTCGAACTGGACCGAGCTGGACATCTGGCAATACATCTACCAGGAGAACATCCCGGTGGTGCCGCTGTACTTCGCCAAGCCGCGCCCGGTGGTGACGCGCGACGGCGCCCTGATCCTGGTGGACGACGAGCGGCTGCCGCTGAACCCCGGCGAGGTGCCGGAAATGACGTGGGTGCGCTTCCGGACGCTCGGCTGCTACCCGCTGACGGGGGCCGTGGAGAGCCGCGCCACCACCCTGGCGGAGGTCATCCGCGAGATGTTGCTGGCGACCACCTCGGAGCGGCAGGGCCGCGTCATCGACCAGGACGCCGCCGCCTCGATGGAGATCAAGAAGCAGGAAGGGTATTTCTGATGCCGCACGACCACACCGCCGCCGCCGAGGCGATCGCCCAGGTCGAGGAGTATCTGCGCGGCCAGGAGAACAAGGACCTGCTGCGCTTCATCACCTGCGGGTCGGTGGACGACGGCAAGTCGAGCCTGATCGGCCGCCTGCTCTACGACTGCAAGCTTCTGTTCGAGGACCAGCTGGCCAGCCTGGAGAAGGACAGCGGCCGCTTCGGCACGACCGGATCCGGCAAGCTGGATCTGGCGCTGCTGGTGGACGGCCTCGCCGCCGAGCGCGAGCAGGGCATCACCATCGACGTCGCCTACCGCTTCTTCACCACCGACAAGCGCAAGTTCATCGTCGCCGACACCCCCGGCCACGAGCAGTACACCCGCAACATGGCGACCGGCGCCTCGACCGCCGACGCGGCCGTGCTGCTGGTGGACGCGCGCAAGGGCGTGCTGACCCAGACGCGCCGGCACAGCACCATCGTCTCGCTGCTCGGCATCCGGCACGTCGTGCTGGCGGTCAACAAGATGGACATGGTCGAGTGGGACCGTGCGGTGTTCGAGCGGATCGCCGAAGACTACCGCGCCTTCGCCCATGGGCTCGGCATCCGCGACGTCGCCTGCATCCCCGTCTCGGCCCTGACCGGCGACAACGTCACCACGCCGTCGGCCAGCATGGACTGGTACAAGGGGCCGACTCTGCTCGCCCAGCTGGAGACGATGGAGGTGTCCAGCGACGCGCTGAACCGGCCCTTCCGTCTTCCGGTGCAGTGGGTCAACCGCCCCGACCAGCATTTCCGCGGCTTCTCCGGCACCATCGCCGGCGGCACCGTGCGGCCCGGCGATCCGGTCGCGATCCTGCCCAGCGGGCGGACCACCACGGTGGCGCGCGTCGTCACCATGGACGGCGACCTTGAGGAAGGCGTCGCCGATCAGGCCGTCACCCTGGTCCTGGCCGAGGAGGTGGACGTGTCGCGCGGCGACGTGATCGCCGCCGCCGACGCGCGGCCGGAGGTCGCCGACCAGTTTGCCGCCCACATCGTGTGGATGAGCGAGCAGCCCTTGCTACCCGGCCGCTCCTACCTGCTGCGCCTTGGCACCAGCACGGTCGGCGCCCAGGTGACCGAGCTGAAGCACGTGCTGAACGTCAACACGCAGGAGCACATCGCGGCCAAGCACCTCGACCTCAACGCGGTCGGGCTGTGCAACGTGGCGCTCGACCGGCCGGTGCCGTTCGACGCCTACGCCGACAACCGCGCGACGGGCAGCTTCGTGCTGATCGACCGCATCAGCAACGCCACGGTCGGCTGCGGCATGATCGACTTCGCGCTGCGCCGCGCGTCGAACATCCACTGGCAGCCGATGAAGGTGGACAAGGCCGCGCGCGGCGCGCTGAACGGGCAGAAGCCCTGCGTGCTGTGGTTCACCGGCCTGTCCGGCTCGGGCAAGTCCACCGTCGCCGATCTGGTGGAGCAGGAGTTGCACCGCCGCGGCCGCCGGACCATGAGCCTGGACGGCGACAACGTCCGCCACGGCCTCAGCCGCGACCTGGGCTTCACCGACGAGGACCGGGTGGAGAACATCCGCCGCGTGTCGGAGGTGGCGAAGCTGATGGTGGACGCCGGCCTGATCGTGCTGGTCAGCTTCATTTCCCCCTTCCGCAGCGAGCGCCGCACCGCGCGCGAGCTGATGGAGCCGGGCGAGTTCCTGGAGATCTTCGTGGACGCTCCGCTGGAGGTCTGCGAGGCCCGCGATCCCAAGGGGCTGTACCGCAAGGCGCGCGCCGGCCAGTTGCCGCACTTCACGGGCCTCGGTAGCTCCTACGAGCCGCCGGAGAATCCGGAACTGCACCTGAACAGCGAGGCAGAGACGGCGGAGCGGCTCGCCGCCCGCGTCGTGGCCATCCTGGAAGAGCGGGGGATGATCTAAAGCGAATTTGCATTCGCTTTAGATTCATATGGCCTCATGTGCCGGCTCTCAGCGGATGCCTGTGGCATCCGCCTGCCGCCAGCGGGAACTTCGTTCCCGCGAGAGGCCGGGCTTCGGCCGCCAAGGTCTGAACAGAAGGCTGGCGGCCGGGACCGCCGTCGCGGTCCAAAGCGGATTGAAATCCGCTTTAGCGACTGGGGATCAGCGGTAGCGGTGGGCCTGCGCGGAGAGCCAGACGCGCAGGCGTTGCCGCGGGCTGAGCGCCGGGGCTCCGGTGTCGAGCCAGCCCGACAGGTCGCGGCCCAGATAGGCGGCCAGGCTGTCGATCTTCGGCCGGTACATCCGCTCCAGATAGTGGCGCAGCGTCGGCCGCATCGGGTGGCCGGAGCCGACGTTGTGCGGGGTGGACAGGGATTCGTCCGGGATCCCGTCATAGTGGGCCGGATCGATGCCGAGATGCGCGCAGCAGCGCCGCAGCACGCCGCGCGGGTCGGTGACGATGTCGTCGAACGTCTCGACGTGAATCTGCTCGGCCGGATAATGGCCGCGCCACACCCTCAGGCAGCTTTCATAGTCGCCCCGGCTGGCCGAACCGCGGGCGTTGAAATGGTCGATGAACCAGGCGTCGGACGCTTCCTCGATGGTCATCTCCGCGCGCGGCAGCGCCATCAGCGCCGATGACCAGGCCCGCTCGATCGGGTTGCGGATCAGGTAGAACAGGCGGATGTCCGGGAACTCGCGGCGGATTTCCGCGACCTTGCCGCTGTCCAGGATGCCGTAGGCCGGCGTGATCTCCCCGGCGCGGGTTCCGGCCGGAGCCGGGGCGAACTGCGCCCGGTACCAGTCGAGCCCGCGATCCCGATGCCAGTCCCAGAAATGCAGTTCCTTTTCTTCCGTCAGGAAGATCGAGGGGTGTTTCTTGAAGTTGAAGTACAGCCATGTGGTGCCCGACTTCTGGGCGCCAATGCCAAGGAACTGAAGCATGGAGACGATTCCGGGGAGGCGTTCACATCACGTCGGCGAAGGCGGCGCGGGTGCGGTTGAACCAGTAAAGACCGCCCCAGGCGACCAGGGTGGCGACCACGGTGTAGGCGGCCAGCAGCCCCCAGTCCGGCATGGTTCCCCAGATGACCAGGGCGCGGGCCTGCTCGACCGGGATCGTCAACGGGTTGAGGAACAGAAGCTGGCGCAGCGGTTCAGGGATCGAGCTGGCCGGGAACAGGATCGGGCTGAGGAAGAGAAGCAGGGTCGTCACCGGCGGCACGACCTGCCCGATGTCGCGCAGGAACACGCCGATCGACGACAGGAACCAGACCAGCCCCAAGGCCAGCATCGTCAGGGGCAGAAGCACCAGCGGCAGCAGAAGGACCGTCCATTGGATCGTCCCCTGCACCAGCACATAGATGACGAGCAGCGCCACGAAGCTGACCGCGCTGTGGAACAGGGCGGACCCGATGGTGCTCCAGCCAAGGATTTCCAGCGGGAAGACGACCCGCTTCACCAGATTGGCGTTGCCCAGGATCAGGCCCGGCGCCCGGCCGATGCATTCCGCCAGGAAGCCGTGCAGGATCAGGCCCACGAACAGGATCAGCGCGAAGCTGCCGTGCCCGTCCGTCACCACCGTCGCCCGTTCCGGGGCGGCCGCGCTCCAGCGGGCCTGGAACATGACCCCGAACACCAGCGTGTAGAGCGCCAGCATGACGAGCGGGGTCAGGAACGACCACAGCAGGCCGGCGGCCGAGCCGCGGTACCGGCCCGCGATGTCGCGCCAGGTGAGCTGGCGGACGAGATAGTGGTTGTGGAGCAGACTGAAAGGGATGCGCAGAAGGCTCTGGAACATCGAAGGCAATCGAAATGGAAAGGACGACGGCCGCACAGCGCGCGGCGCGGCCGACCCTAACACGCCTTCCACGCCTCCGTACACCGGCGAGCGCCGCTCCCGTTTCCCGTGGAAAACGGGACGGGCGGATGACGATGCCCGTCATCCGCCCGCCCGCAAACCCTCCTTTCAGGGTCCGGCCGGATCAGCCGAAGATGACCCAGTCGGTTGAGAACTGCTCCCGGCGGACGCCGGCGAGGGTGACGTTGTGGGTGTCGGAGAAGACGATGACCGCCTCGCCGGCGCCGTTGGCGGTGACGCTGTAGGTCTGGCCGGGGGCGAGGCCGATGCGGTCGCCGTCGGCGGCGGTGAAGTCGGTGATGCGGTCGGCGCCGTCGCCGGTGGCGAAGATGAAGACGTCGGCCCCGGCCCCGCCGGTCAGCGTGTCGTTGCCCGCGTCGCTCACCAGCAGGTCGTTGCCGAGGTCGCCGAACAGCGCGTCGTCACCGTCCCCGCCGAACAGGGTGTCGTTCCCGCTGCCGCCGAACAGGGTGTCGGTGCCGGCGTTGCCGAACAGCAGGTCCTGGCCGGCGTTGCCGAAGACGAGGTCGTTGCCGTCGCCGCCGGACAGGGCGTCGCTGTCGCCGCCGCCGGCCACCGTGTCGTTGCCGAGATCGCCCACGACCACGTCGGAGCCGTCGTCGCCGCTCAGCAGGTCGTCGTCGCGGCCGCCGAACAGAACGTCGTCGCCGCGCCCGCCGTGCATCTGGTCGGCCCCGGCGTTGCCGAACAGGATGTCGTTGCCCGCGTTGCCGAACGTCATGTCGTTGCCGGCCCCGCCGAACAGCGTGTCGGTGTCCGCGCCGCCCTGGATGTTGCCGTCGCCGCTGTCGCTGACGACCATGTTCTTGCCGGCGCCGCCGATCACCTGCGCGTTGCCGATCACCGTGGCGAAGTCCACGCCGTCGAGCTGGATGGCCGTCCCGGCCGGCAGGCCGCGGGCGTCGATGACCACCGCTTCCGGCGTCCCCCCGTCGGTGCCCTGAATGAGGATCGGACCCGATCCGATGGACGAGGCGCCCGGCGTGAGGTTGGGCGTGATGGTGCGCACGATCACGCCGCTGCCGGCCGGCAGGCTCGCCGCGTAGGTGTTGATCGCCGTGGCGATGGCCGGGTCGCCGCTCAGCCCGGCGGTGGCCGCGTTCAGCGCGGCGGCGACGCCGGCCGCGCCGACCGGAGCCTGCGGCCCGGTAGAGGTCAGCCCAATGCCGGCCGGCAGGGTGGCGTTCAATGTGCCCGTGCCGTCCAGGGAGACCGGGGTGCCGTCACCCGAGACGATGGACACCGATCCGGCCGTGTCGGTGCCGGCCGGAGGCGGCGGCGTGCCCGACCCGCCACCGCTGCTGTTGTCGCTGCCGCTGCCACCGCCACTGTCACCACCACCGACGGGCGGCGGGGGCGGAGGAGGAGGCGGGGGCGGGGGCGGCGGGGAAACCACCACGTCGTCGTTCTGGATCACGCCCAGGGCCGTCGCCGTGGTGATGGCGGCGCCGCCCGTCGCGTTGGAGAGGGTCAGGGTGAAGCCCTCGTCCTCCTCCACGATGGTGTCGGCGGTCACGTTGACGGTGATGGTCTTGGTGGTCTCGCCGGCGAGGAAGTCCACGGTGCCGCCCGGTAGCGTCCCGCCGAAGTCGGCGGCGTCGGCCGGGTTGGTGCCCGAACCGGTGACCGCCCAGTCCACGGAGCCGGCGGCGCTGGTGTCGCCCGAGCGGGTGACGGTGAAGGTGAAGGGCGTGGTGCCGGTCGAGCCTTCCGCCTTGTCGGCGTCGGTCGCGGCGACGGCCAGTTCCGGCTGGGCCGCCTGGGCGGCGCCGATCAGGATCTCGTTTCCTGACAGCGTGAACTGGCTGCGGTCGAAGGTGCCGTTCAGGGTGATGTCGATGTCGCTGCCGGCCACGCTGTCCGTGCCGATGTGCAGCACGGTGTTGCCGTCCACCGTCTCGATCTGGATCTGGTTGGCGCCGAGCGTCGCGCCGTCGCCGCTCCCGATCGAACCGCCGAAGGTCGCGTTCTCGAAGACGAGGGTCGAGATCCCTCCGGTCCCGACCTGCCCCTCGCCCAGGGTCACCTGGATCGGCCCATCGCCCGTGATGGGGCCCGTGATGGCCAGGTTCTCGACGCTGGTCAGCGTCATGCCGGAGAGGTCGAACGACCTGCCGCCGAAGTAGGTCGCCCCGCTGTCGGGGTTGATCAGCGTGCGGGTGGTGATCTCCAGCGTGTCGGTCCCGTCACCGCCGTCGAAGGTCGTGGTCCCGGCGCCCCAGGTGCTGTCGATGATGTAGCGGTCGTTGCCGGCGCCGCCGTCGAGAAAGTCGGCCTGCGCCTCGCCGTCGTACTCGCCGCTGCCCCAGGCGACCTCGCCCGCGTAGATGGTGTCGTCGCCGTCGCCGCCGTAGACGGTGTCGGCGCCGTAGTCCGTGTAGATCAGGTCGTTGCCGGCGTTGCCGTACATGCGGTCGTCGCCGCCCATGCCGAGCAGCGTGTCGGCGCCGTCGTTGCCGTACAGAAGATCGTTGTCGGCCAGACCGACCACGCGGTCGTCGCCGTCGCCGCCGTACAGCGTGTCGTCGCCTTCCGCGGCTTCCAGCGTGTCGTTGCCGCCCAGGCCGTATTCGATGTCGTTGCCGGCGTGGCCACGGAACCAGTTGTCGTTGTCGTCGCCGTACAGGGTGTCGTCGCCACCGCCGCCGGCGATGCGCTCGATGCTGGTGTAGGTGTCGCCCGCCGCGTAGCCGGTGTTGCGCGTCGGGTCGGCGAGGTCGATCAGCACCGGCTGGTTGCCGAGGCTGATGTAATCGACCTCGTCGAACTCGCCTTCGGTCCCTTCGAAATGCTGCGGTCCGGGCTGGACCGGAAAGACCGCCAGGGTGTGCGCCCAGGCCACCGGAGCGGCGAAGGCCGGCGGCACCGCGACCGGCGCGGTCGCCGTGTCGAGGGTCCAGGAGCCGCCCAGCTCGGCCGCGCCGACGAGGCCGGTGGAGGCGGCGATGGCGGCGCCGGTCGCCGCGGCGAACCGGTCGAGGAAGAGGCGCCCGGCGTCACCCTCGGCGACGCGGCAGGCGTGGATCAGGATTTCGGTGCCCGACGCGTCCGGCCAGGCACGGTCGAGGAGGGAGCGGGCGTTGATCGGGTTGGCGCCCAGCAGCACTTCGCCCGGCCGACCGTGCGCCAGAAGATGAATGGCCTTGGGGTGCAGCAAAAGCGCGTCGCGCAGAACGTCATGGGCGTCCTCCCCTGAGGATACCGGGATGACCCGGACGCCAGGGCGTCTTTGTTCGAGCAGCCGCTCGATATCGGCAAGGCTGGAGTCCGCGATCAAGATTTCGAACACCGCACATTCCTCCTGGTAAAAGCGTGGCCTGCCATGAAAGCGAGCATGATTATTGGCCGAAATATTCGGCCGACTTTGGTCGGTCAGACTTAATTATGAAGAGGATCAGAAGGTACGGCCGGACGCTGATTTCAACAATCTCTGAAATAGCGTTAGCCACAGCATCGATTGAGGATATCGATGCCATGCTATTTTTATATAGACGGTGATGGTTTCGATAATCCGTGGCTGTCTTTTTTTGCCGGCGGAGAATCCGGATACATGATGGGATTACCCAGGAACGGGAATCTCACGCGGGCCGGGAGTGGCGCCGCTCCAACGGGGTGCTTCGCAAGGCACGCTCCGGCCGCAATGTCTAAAATTTATAACAAGCTTGGCCTAACTGCGCTCTTTCCCGCCGTTCTACCCTCGTTCGGGTTACCACCTTCGCGAGCCCCGCTCGCCAAGTCACCGACGGTGCGGGAATGTCCGAAAACGCGGTCTCCTATCCTGGCTTTCCGGCGCCGATGGAGGCCGTGCGGGAGCCGGCCTATTTCGTCGCGGTCAACGGAAACGACTCCTGGTCGGGGCGCCTCGCCGCGCCCAACGCCGACGGCACCGACGGCCCCCTGGCCAGCCTGGAGCGGGCGCGCGACCTGATGCGGGCGACCGCCATCGATGTGACCTACGTGCGCGGCGGCACCTATCGCCTGGGCCGCACGCTGGAGCTGACCTCGGCCGACAACGGCGTCGCCTTCATCGGCTATCCGGGCGAGACGGCGGTGCTCAGCGGCGGCGAGAGGATCACCGGCTTCCAGAACGAGGGGAACGGCCTCTTCTCGGCGGCGCTCGGCCGGGCGAGCGACCTCGACCTCGTCATCGGCGGGGTGCGCCAGCGGGTGGCCCAGTCCGGCGACTGGGATCCGGCGAACCCGACGCGGTCCGGCTGGCTGGTCGCCGAGGGAGCGGGCAGCAAGACGGCGCTGAAGTTCCGGACGGGCGACATCCAGCCCGGCGACGTGACCGCCGGCACCAGGATCCAGACCTTCAACACCGACCGCCTCGCCGACAGCATCGTCGAGGTGCAGAGCATCGATTTCGCCACCAACACCATCACCTTCAAAAGCCCCGTCTGGTACCAGGTGCAGACCGGCGGCACCTACCGGCTGCTGAACAGCCCGGCGCTGCTGCGCGACGCGGGCGAGTTCGCGTGGCGGGCGGACGACGGCCGGCTGGTCGTCAAGCCGGAGGACCCCGCGACCTTCGAGCAGGCGGGCGTGGTGGTGCCGCGCCTCGGCACGCTGGTGCGGATGACCGGGACCAGCAACGCCACGCTGTTCGGCCTGACCTTCGCCGAGACGCCGCTGAACGGCAACACGGTGGAGCTGATCGGGGCGAACGGCAACCGCATCGGCGGCAACCACTTCGTCAACGCCGGCAACGGGCTGCGGCTGTCCGGATCGTCCGCCAACTACATCGACGGCAACGTGATGGAGCATCTGGCCGGCACGGGCATGGACCTGTCCGCCCGCTCCAACGACAACACCGTCACCGGCAACCTCATCCGCGAGGTCGGCGAGATCGCCAAGTACGCGTCCGGCATCGCCGGCAACGGCATCGACCGCAATCTCTTCTCGCACAACGAGATCGACGGCAGCCCGAGCTACGGCATCTCCATCAAGGACTGGAACGCCAACAACGCCAACACCGGCAACGTCATCGAATACAACCGCATCACCCGGACCGGGCTGGAGACCGCCGACAGCGCCGGCATCGAGATGCTGGGCCGCTCCAACAACGACGCGGCGGCGGTGATCCGGGGCAACTGGATCGACGGGGTGACCGGCCTCGCCACCGGTCCCGACGGGTCCTGGGTGGTGGGCCACAAGAGCTTCGGCGTCTATCTGGACGACCAGACCAACGGGGTCACGGTCACCGACAACTTCATCCGGGGCACCGGCTGGGCCAGCGTGTTCATCCACGGCGGCGACAACAACCGGGTCACCAACAACCTCAGCGTCATGGGCTCCAACCGCGAGGAGATGATCCGCGTGGAATGGGTGCCGAGCGCCGGGGACGCCGGCCTGCCGCGCAACAACAGCATCACCGGCAACATCGCCTATGGCGCCGTGCCGGTGGACGATTATTGGGAGCTGTACACCGCCGGCCAGCCGACCATCTCCGGCAATCTGGTCTTCAACAGCCCGGCCTACGGTTCGGGCGAGCTGCGCGCCGACCCGCTGTTCGTGAATTCCGCAGTCGACGATTTCCGCCTGGGCGCCGGCTCGCCGGCCTTCGGGCTGGGCATCCATGAGCTGCCTTGGGGGCAGATGGGGCGCAACAATTACGTCGCGCGCAACGCGCTGCCCGCCCCCTTGCCCCCGGCCACCCCCACCGACGTTTCCATCATTCCCGTTCCGACCGCCCCGCCCCCCGCCCCGGCATATGGAGGAGGAAGCTCCGGAAGCGGTTCGGGCGGCACGACCGTGGTCTCGCCCCCGACACCGCGCCCGCTTTCGATGCCGGACCATTCGATGGTCGTGGCCGCCGGCATGGCTCCCGCGGGAATGATCGACGCGGCGGCGCAACTCGGCGTGGCCGAAGCCGGCCTTGGCGCCGCCGTGGGCGCCTTCGCCGACCGGCTGGGGGCGGGCAGCGCCATCACCGTGCGCACCGTGCAGCCCAGGGGCGCGGTCGCGCTCGGCGGCGATGCGGCCACGGCCCTGCTGGTCGATGGGCGCGCCCTGCCGGCGGGCGTGCCGGTGCAGATCGACCATGCCGGTTTTGCTGCTCTGATCGGTTCCATCCAGGTCATCGGAGGCGCCGGCAACAACCATTTCGCCGGGTTCGGGGGCTCGCAAACGGTGTTCGCCGGGGTCGGCGACGACATCGCCCAAGGGGGGGGCGACGGCGACATCCTGTTCGGCAACGCGGGCAACGATGCGCTGTTCGGCAACGCCGGGGCCGATCAGCTGTACGGCGGGCGCGGCGACGACGTTCTGTTCGGCGGCCGCGACGACGACCTGCTGAGCGGCGACGACGGCTCCGACGTGGTCGCGGGCGATGCGGGCGACGACACGGTGATCGGCGGCGGCGACGGCGA
>JAEZID010000110.1 GCA_023416195.1 Pseudomonadota bacterium
AGTTCAGCGACATCGAAACCTTCGACGTGCCGCGCCTGAAGGCCCTGCCCAACGTCGAGATGACGACCAAGGGCTACGAGTTCTTCGCGCCGCTGTCCTGGATCGAGATCAACACCCGCACCAAGCCTCTGGACGACAAGCGCTTCCGGCAGGCGATGATGCACGCGCTCGACCGCAAGTTCATCCGCGACAAGATCTGGTTCGGCCTCGGCCGCCCGGCGACCGGCCCGGTGAACTCCGTCACGCGCTTCTATGAGGGCAACGTCAAGAAGTACGACTACGACCCGAAGAAGGCCGAAGCCCTGCTGGAGGAGATGGGCCTGAAGAAGGGCGCCGACGGCACCCGCGCCAAGGTCCGCCTGCTGGTCATGCCCTACGGCGAGACCTGGACGCGGCTGGGCGAATACGTGAAGCAGGCGATGAAGCGGGTCGGCGTGGACGTGACGCTGGAAACGACGGACGCCGCCGGCTGGGTCAACCGCGTGTCCAACTGGGACTACGACCTGACCTTCAACTTCGTCTACCAGTACGGCGACCCGGCGCTGGGCGTCACGCGCACCTACGTGTCGGACAACATCCGCAAGGGCGTGATGTTCTCCAACACCATGGGCTATTCCAACCCCGAGGTCGACCGCCTGTTCGCCCAGGCCGCCCAGACCATCAAGGACGAGGAGCGCCAGCAGCTCTATTCCGCCGCCCAGAAGCTCCTGGTCGAGGACGTGCCCGTCGCCTGGCTGCTGGAAATGGAATTCCCGACCTTCCTCGACAAGCGCTTCAAGAACGCCGTCACCACCGCCATCGGCGTGAACGAGAGCTACGACAGCGTCTACATGGTCAAGAAGTAACGGTGCGCTTGCCCCCTCCCCATCCCTCCCCCGCTTCGCGGGAGAGGGGGCTTGAATTCCCTCCACCGCCAAAAGCGGGGGAGGGTTAGGGAGGGGGCAAAGCCCACCGCAGGAGTGCTTGCATGCCCCGCATCGCGGTTTTCATTTCGCAACGGTTGATCAAGGCGGTGTTCGTCGTCCTGACGATCGCCGTGTTCAACTTCTTCCTGGTCCACGCCGCTCCCGGCGACCCCGCGCAGGTCATGGCGGGAGAGGCCGGAGCCGCCGACGCCCAGTTCGTGGAACAGCTCCGCCAGCAGTTCGGCCTGGACCGGCCGCTGCATGAACAGCTCGGCACCTACATGGGCAAGGTCGTGCAGGGCGACCTGGGCTTCTCCTACCGGCAGCAGCGCCCGGTGTTCGATCTGCTGATGGACCGGCTGCCGGTCACCCTGTCGCTGACGCTGACCGCCTTCCTGCTGGCGCTGGTCGGCGGCGTGCTGCTGGGCACCCTGGCCGCCATGCGCGCCGGCACCTGGTCGGACACCGCCATCACGGTGGTGGGCCTGACCGCCTACGCCACGCCGATCTTCTGGATCGGGCTGATGCTGATCCTGCTGTTCTCGGTCAACCTCGGCTGGCTTCCGGCCTTCGGGACGGAGACCATCGGGGCCGGCTACACGGGGTGGGAGAAGTTCCTCGACCGGCTGAAGCATCTGGTGCTGCCGGTGACCACGCTCGCCCTCTTCTACATGGCGGTCTACACGCGGCTGACCCGCGCCTCGATCCTGGAGGTGCGCGACATGGACTTCGTCAAGACGGCGCGCGCCAAGGGCCTGCCGGAATGGCGCATCGTCTCGGTGCACGTCCTGCGCAACGCCATCCTGCCGGTCATCACGGTCGCGGGCTTCCAGGCCGGTCACCTGATCGGCGGTTCCATCCTGATCGAGACCGTCTTCGCCCTGCCCGGCATCGGGCGCCTCGCCTTCGAGGCGGTGTTGCAGCGCGACTATCAGGTGCTGCTCGGCATCTTCCTTCTGACATCGGTGGTGGTGGTGATCTTCAACCTGCTGACCGACCTGATCTATTCGCTCGTCGACCCGCGGATCGAGGTGGCGCCATGACCGCCGCCGTCATCACGCCGTCCCGCAAGGGCTCCGGCTTCTGGGCCGCCTTCGCCCGCAACAAGGGCGCGGTGATCGGGCTGGCGTTCCTCACGCTCGTCATCCTGATGGCCGTCTTCGCCGACCTGCTGTTCCCGACCAGCCCGTGGGACATGACGACCATCCCGTTCCAGCCGCCGCTGTCGGAAGACGCGCTGCTGGGATCGGACACGCTGGGCCGCGACATCGCCGCGGGCATCGCCCACGGGGCGCGGGTGTCGCTGCTGATCGGCCTGACCTCGACCGCCGTGGCGGTGCTGATCGGGGTGCTGCTGGGGGCCGTCGCCGGCTTCTACGGCGGCCGAGTGGACGACGCGGTGATGCGCTTCACCGAGCTGTTCCAGACCATCCCCAACTTCGTGCTGGCGGTGGTTCTGGTGGCGATCTTCACGCCGTCGCTGGCCTCCATCGTTCTGGCCATCGCCATCGTGTCCTGGCCGCCGCTGGCGCGTCTGGCGCGCGGCGAGTTCATGAGCCTGCGGAGCCGCGAGTTCGTGCAGGCCGCCGTCACCACGGGCCAGTCGAACCTGACCATCATCTGGCGCCAGATCCTGCCGAACAGCCTGTCGCCGATCATCGTGTCGGCCTCGCTGATGGTGGCCACCGCGATCCTGCTGGAAAGCTCCCTCTCCTTCCTCGGCCTCGGCGATCCGAACCTGATGAGCTGGGGCTACATGGTGGGCGCCGCCCGCACCGTGATCCGGCAGGCCTGGTGGATGAGTTTCTTCCCCGGCATCGCGATCCTGCTGACCGTGCTTGCCCTCAACCTCGTGGGCGAAGGGCTGAACGACGCGCTGAACCCGAAGCTGGCGCGAAAGGGACGGGCATGACCACAGACATCAAGGCCGATACTCACTTGCTCGACGTGCGCGGGCTGTCCATCGACCTGCCGCCGGGCGCCGACCGCCCCTTCGCGGTGGAGAACCTGACCTTCACGCTGGACCATGGCGAGATCCTCTGCGTGGTCGGCGAATCCGGCTCCGGTAAGTCGATGACCGCGCACGCGGTGATGGGCCTGCTGCCGAAGGCGGTGAAGGTGTCCGCCGGGGGCATCCATCACCAGGGCACCGACGTGCTGAGCCTGCCGGAGCGCGACCAGCGCGCCCTTCGCGGCGGCCGCATCGCCATGATCTTCCAGGAGCCGATGACGGCGCTGAACCCGCTGATGCGGGTGGGCGACCAGATCGACGAGGTGCTGCGCTACCACACCGCGCTCGACCGCGCGGCGCGGCGGGCGCGGGTGGTGGAGCTGCTGGCCTCGGTCGGCCTGCCGGACCCGGACCATCTGCGCCGCAGCTACCCGTTCCGCCTGTCGGGCGGCCAGCGCCAGCGCGTGATGATCGCCATGGCCCTGGCGGTCG
>JAEZID010000132.1 GCA_023416195.1 Pseudomonadota bacterium
TCGGCCAGGCTGGCGGATGGATCGAAGGCGCCGCTGGCTCGCAGCCGGAAGGTGAGGTATTCCTTGCCGTTGCGGGCGGCCTGATGATCCGGATATCCGGCGCACGCCAACAGCTGTTGCTTCGGCAGCCCGATCATCTCGCTCTGCGCGCGTTGCGCCAGTTGAGAGTCGGCCCCTGCGGCGCAGGACGCCAGAAGCCCGCCGCACAAAGCCCTGAGAACGGCCTTGAGAACGGGAGTCCTCATCCGCGTCGCCGGCATCGCCCATTTCTCCTTGAGACGCGATGCGCGGCGGCGAAACGCAGCTCCGATCATGGTCAGTAGCCGGGTGGCGGGTTGACGGTGATGTAGGTGACGTTCTCGCCCACATAGCTGCGATTGTACCAGGTTCCGCCGCAGCCATAGTAGTTGACGCCGCCCG
The DNA here is from genome assembly GCA_023416195.1 of Pseudomonadota bacterium. Classification (GTDB taxonomy): domain Bacteria; phylum Pseudomonadota; class Alphaproteobacteria; order Azospirillales; family Azospirillaceae; genus Azospirillum. The sequence continues at coordinate 421 of JAEZID010000132.1, forward strand.
CGACCACGACGTTCGGCGTGCAGGGAAGCACGGTCACGTAGTTCGGAGCCGCCGTCGCGGCGCCGGCGATGAAGCCGGCGGTCGCGCCGACCGCGGCACCCGCGAGCGCCCACCCCCACTCATCGTCGTCATGGTCGTAGTCATGATGACCGTCCCAGTCGTTCGCGATGTTCTGCGCCGCGTAGGAGCGGGCTTCGGTGCGCTCGGTCTGGCCTTGCTGGCGGGCCTCGGTCCGCTCCGTCTGGCCCTGCTGGCGTTCGGACTGCCGTTCGGTCCGTTCCTGCTGCCCGGAGCCGCGCGTTTCGGATCGTCCCTCGGAACGGGTCTGCCGCGTTTCGGCGCGCTGGCCCGAACGCTCCGTGGAGCCGAACTGGCGGCTGGCCGTTTGCGCGGTGGCCGCCCTTTGTCCGGATCGTTCGGTGGCTCCGGCCTGCCGAAAGCCCGCACCGGCCGCTGAAGCGGACCGTTGCGGGGCGGCGGCCCGTTGCGAGGAAAAGCCGCCGCCCGCCGCCGGACCCGAGCGGGAGAAACCGCCTCCTCCGCCGCCCGCGCGGGAAAAGCCGCCACCGCCACCCCGGCCGCCTCCGCCGCCTCCGCCGCCTCGGCCTCCGCGAGCGTAGGCGTCCGCCACGGAGCCGGCCACCAGAAGCAGGGAGGCGGCGATCGAAAGAGCCATTCGTGACGAGCGGGACATCATTTCGGTGCTCCTTCCGTGCTGCCGGCCGTGCTGCCGGCCGTGCCGCCGGAACTTCCCGACGTTCCGTGCGCCGCATTGTCGGTTGAAGGCGTGGGTGTTGGCGGTGTGGGTGTTGACGGCGTGGCGGCGGCCCGGCGGACGCGGATCATGACCGGAATCCGTTCTGCGCCCTCCGGCGGATGAAAGGCCATCTGCTCCGGAACCACGTCGGGATCGAGGTTCCAATCCGTGAGGTCGGCCCGAAACTGGGGTTCGCCCTCGTCGTTCTTGTAGGTGATGGTGATGCGCTGCGGCAGGGGCGTGTCGCCTGTGGCGATCCAGACCTGGAAGTCGACGTCCTCGGCCTGTCCCACCAGATGGTCGGTCGGTACGGCGGTGAGAGTGTCGCGCTCGACAAAGGCAAGGCCTTGCAGCCGTTGGTCGAGTTCGTCCGGCAGCGTGCTGACCAGCAACAGCGCCAGCGGCAGCCGGACGCGGAGATCCTGCGCCAGATAGCGGACCACGTCATCGACGTTGCCTGTCTTGTCAAGCTGCGCGTAGACGTTCTCGGCCGGGTCGAACACGGTGATGGCCTTGCCGTCGAAGGTCACCACGGTGCGCTTCCCGTCGCTTTCCTGGGATTCGATCCGCAGCCCGTCGGGACGGCTCAGCGTGACGTGGCGCCGCTCGCCGAATTCGATCTTCTCACCCGTTTCCTGCACCACGTCGTAATTGGCGCGGATGGTGACGCTGAAGCGGTGCGCCCGCGCCAGGGTTTCGGCCATGCGCTGTAGGGTGTCCATCGCCTCGGGGTCAACCGGCGCCTCGTCCGGAACAGCCTCTTCCGCCGTCTGGGGGGCGGTGTCGGTTGGCGGAGCCTCCGCGCTCCACGCCGTTCCGGACAACAGAAGGGCGCAGAACACCGGCCCGGAAAGCCACGTCAGCCTGCCCATCGAGAGTCCTCCATGCTGAAGCGGCGCGTTTTTCCGCCTGACTCAGGTGGCATTGAGCCGCAGAAACAGAGAAGTTTAGAAGTGGCGTTCGGCCGATTTCCAGCATGCTACGGTAGCGGTTGACGGCGTCGTGAAAATAAACGTATCGAAAGAGGATCTTTATAACTTTCAGACATCGCGGCACGCCAAACGTCTGGCGCTGTTCCGTGGGTTCTCCGCCTGTTACGGTATCGAGATCAACTGTTGCACACTTTTGGATCGTGGGCGGATTGGTGCAGTATCCTTTAAACCAATTTGCGTAAGCGCCCTCATTCTGGACACCATGTGGCCGGCGGTCGACCGCTTCTCCGGACGACGAATCGACGACAATTCCGGTCATTCCGACGCCCGAGTGCCCGACGCCCGAGCGCGGTTCCGCCGCCGCACTGCCGCCCGCGATTGCCGCACGGCCTCAATCACACTCCAAAAGATACGGCGCGGGCGAGGGCGTACACAAAAGAGGAAGCATTATGACAAACCGGCGTCAGCAGCCCCCGATGATGCAGCAGCCCCTGACGGCTTGGCTTTCCGCCTGGGGTTCGGCATTCCCCTTCCTGGCGCCCCACGACGGTGGCAGCCCCCCTGTCGGCAAGGAGGATCGCGAGGCTTCGGGCGCCCCGCCTGCCTTCGGGTTTCCCTTTCCGTTCTCCAATCCGGTTCAGGACGCGTTCGACTACGGCATCGACGCCATGCAGCGCTGGGTCCTGTTGCTGGACGTTCTGCGCCGGCGCGGCGACCAGTTCATCGAGCATGCCGAAAAGGGCAAGCCGCCGGTCCTGTCCTTCCCGCACGAAGTCCTGATGGACGGGCGCAAGCTGAAGCGGCCGTGCAACTACATGCTGCTGCGCATCCTGCCGGATCCCGCCGTCGGCATGGATCCGGCCAAGCGCCCCTTCGTCATCGTCGATCCGCGCGCCGGCCACGGTCCGGGGATCGGCGGCTTCAAGCCGGACAGCCAGATCGGGGCCGCCCTGCGCGCCGGCCATCCCTGCTACTTCATCGGCTTCTATCCCGAACCGGTGCCGGGCCAGACGCTGGCCGACGTGGGCGAGGCCGAGGCCTTCTTCATCGAGCATGTCGGAAAGCTGCACGACGACGCGGACGGCAAGCCGTGCGTCATCGGCAACTGTCAGGCCGGCTGGGCGGTGATGGCGCTGAGCGCGGTCCGGCCCGACCTGATGGGGCCGATCATCATCGCCGGCTCCCCGCTGTCCTACTGGGCCGGCGTGAAGGGGCAGAATCCGATGCGCTACCTGGGCGGGCTGTACGGCGGCGCGTGGCTCGCCGCGCTGGCCAGCGATCTCGGCAACGGCCGGTTCGACGGCGCCCATCTGGTCGGCAACTTCGAGAAGCTGGACCCGGCCAACACCTACTGGAAGAAGGCGTACAATCTGTACGCGTCCATCGACACGGAAGCGGAACGGTACCTTGAGTTCGAAAAGTGGTGGAGCGGCTTCTTCCTGCTGAACGGGGAGGAGATAGAGACCATCACGGACGAGCTGTTCGTCGGCAACAAGCTGACCAGCGGCGGCATCGTCCGGAACGGGCGCCGGCTGGATCTGCGGAACATCCGCTCGCCCATCCTCGTCTTCGCGTCCTTCGGCGACAACATCACGCCGCCGCAGCAGGCGCTGGGCTGGATCCTCGACCTCTACACCGACGTGGAGGACATCCGCGCCCACGAGCAGACCATCGTCTACAACCTGCACCACGACATCGGGCACCTGGGCATCTTCGTGTCGGGCCGTGTCGCCCGGAAGGAAACGTCGGAGTTCGTCGAAAACATCGACTTCATCGACCTGCTGCCGCCCGGCCTTTACGAAATGATCCTGCAACCGAAGGATCCCACCCTGCCCGGCGCGGATCTGGTGGCGGGCAACTACGTCACGCGGTTCGAGCCGCGCACGCTCGACGACATCCGCGGGCTTGGCGGCAACACGCCGGAGGACGACCGGCGCTTCGCCACGGTGGCCCGCATCTCCGAGATCAACAAGGGCCTGTACGCCACCTTCGCCCGGCCCTGGATCCAGGCCGCCGTCACCGAGCCCTTCGCCGAATGGCTGCGGCTGGCGAACCCGGCGCGCGGCCAATACTACCTGTTCTCGCACCTCAATCCCTTCATGGCGGCGGTCGAGCCGATGGCCGATTGGGTGCGCGAACACCGCCGTCCGGTGAACGCCGACAACCCGTACCTGAAGGCGCAGCAGCGGGTGTCCGACGAGATCGTGCAGGCGCTCGACCGCTACCGGGACCTGCGCGACGGCACCGTCGAGCGGCTGTTCATGGGCCTCTACAACGCGCCGCTGCTCCAGGCTCTGGTCGGGCTGGCGGCGCCGGGCGAGGAAGCGCGGCCCCCGCACGTTCGCGACGAGGCGTTCGACGCGCTGGTCGAGAAACGGATGGCCGAAATCCTCGCCCGCGTGGACGAGGGCGGCCGGCCCGAGGCGCTGTTCCGCATCCTGATCCACGCGCGGCGGGGCGAAGGCGCCCTCGACGAGCGCGCCTTCCAGATGCTGCGGAAAATCCGTCAGGAAAATCCGGAAGGGAAGTACCTGCCCCTGGAGACGGCCCGCGCGGTCTTCCGCGAGCAGGTCTTCCTGATGCTGATGGACGAGGCGGCGGCGATGACCGCGCTGCCCAAGCTCCTGCCGAACGAGAAGGATCGCACGGAGGTGATGGCGCTGGCCGAGCGCGTCCTGGAAGCCTCGGGACCGCTGACCCCCGACCAGCGCGCCCGCCTGCGGCAGGTGGAGGCCCTGCTTCAGGACAAGGAAGAGCGGATCGCCGCCGAGCGCGAACCGCCCCTGCGCGTGCTGCCCGGAGCCGGCGGGTCGGGAGCCGGCGGATCACGGTCTGGCGGATCGTCCTTGGCCAAGGCCGCGTCGGAAATCAGCAGGACAGACCGGCGGCGGAAACCGGCGCGCACCGTGAAGGCCAAGTGAGCCCAAAAAACGAGGCCAGAACAGAGGAACGGATCATGAGCAACGTCGATCAGACCAAGCCGGCCACGGCCGCTCCCGACATCGGTGACGACCTGATCACGCCCGACGAACTCCGCAAACTGACCGAGGAGCACGAGATGGCGATGCTCCGCGAGGCCCAGGAGCGGGAAAAGAAACACATGAAGGAACAGGACTCCGTCCGCGAAGCCTTCATGAACCAGCACATCCGCCCCGACGCCAAGGAGCGGTTCACGCGGGCGGTGCGCGACGCCGCCGCGCGCGGGGTGAAGGAAATCCAGGTGGCCCGCTTCCCCAGCAGCTACTGCACGGACGGCGGGCGGGCGATCAACAATTTCGAACCGGACTGGCCCAGTTCCCTGACCGGTTACGCCCGCGAAGCCTACGAGGTCTTCGAAAAGAGCCTGAAGGGGAAGGGCTACAAGCTGCGCGCGCAGATCCTGGACTATCCCGGCGGAATGCCGGGGGACGTCGGGCTTTTCCTGCGCTGGTGAGGAGGGGCCGTCATGACCGACAGCCAAGCCGCCCCGCCCGCACCCCGGCATGAGAAGTACGAACGGCTGGTCGCCGCCTGCCGCGCCATCCCCCCCGTCCCCACGGCGGTGGCGCATCCCTGCGACAGCACGTCCCTGAGCGGCGCCGTCGATGCGGCCCGGCAGGGCTTCATCGCCCCGATCCTGATCGGCCCGGCCGCGCGCATCCGGGCCGTGGCGGACGAGGCCGGCATCGACATCGCCCCATACGTGATCATGGACGTGCCGCACAGCCACGCCGCCGCCGCCCGCGCGGTGGAGCTGGTGCACCAGGGCCGCGCCGAGCTTCTCATGAAGGGCAGCCTGCACACCGACGAGCTGCTGCACGAGGTCGCGCGGAAGGACACCGGGCTGCGCACCGAACGGCGCATCAGCCACGTCTTCATCATGGACGTGCCGACCTATTCCAAGCCGCTGTTCATCACCGACGCCGCGGTGAACATCGCCCCGTCGCTGGAGGACAAGCGCGACATCATCCAGAACGCCATCGATCTGGCGCGGGCGCTGGGCAACCCGCTGCCCAAGGTGGCGATCCTGTCGGCGGTGGAGACCATCAACCCGAAAATCCCGTCCACGGTGGAGGCCGGCGCGCTCTGCAAGATGGCCGACCGGGGGCAGATCACCGGCGGCCTGCTGGACGGGCCGCTGGCGCTCGACAACGCCATCAGCCCCGACGCGGCGAGGATCAAGGGCATCCAATCCCCCGTGGCCGGGCAGGCGGACATCCTCGTCGTGCCGGACCTGGAGGCGGGCAACATGCTGGCCAAGAACCTGACCTTCCTGGCGAACGCCGATGCCGCCGGCGTCGTGCTGGGGGCGCGGGTGCCCATCGTGCTGACCAGCCGGGCCGACGGCGTGATGACGCGCATGGCCTCCTGCGCGGTGGCGGCGCTGTACGCGCACCGCCAGCGGCTGGCGGAACCGGTGAAGGGATGAGCGCCATGCCCGAAACGCTTCTGGTCATCAACGCCGGTTCCTCCAGCATCAAGTTCCAGCTGTTCGGTCTGGCGGAGGATACGCTGCCCGTGCGCCTGCGCGGCCGGATCGAGGGGATCGGCACGAATCCCTGGCTGATCTCCGACGACGAGAGCGTGCCGCTGCCCGCCGAAACCGCCACCGGACTGTCCGGCGGCCTGCCCGGCACGCTGGCCTTTCTCGGCGCGTGGCTGCGCGAGCGGCTGGGCGGCACCCTGCCGGTGGCGGTCGGGCATCGGGTGGTCCACGGCGGTCCGCTGTACGACACCCACGCGGTGGTGGACGACCGGGTGATCGCGACGCTGGAAAGCTACGTCCCGCTGGCCCCGCTGCACCAGCCGAACAATCTGGCGCCGATCCGGGCGATCCGACGGCTGAACCCCGGCCTGCTCCAGGTCGCCTGCTTCGACACCGCCTTTCACCGGCACCATTCCGAACTGGCCGACCGCTTCGCCATCCCGGAGGCCCTCTATCGGGAAGGCGTGCGGCGCTACGGCTTCCATGGCCTGAGCTACGAATACATCGCCCGGCGCCTGCCCGATGTCGCCCCGGAGATCGCGGGCGGGCGGGTCGTCGTCGCCCATCTGGGCAACGGGGCCAGCATGTGCGCCATCCAGGACGGGCGCAGCGTGGACAGCACCATGGGCTTCACCGCGCTGGACGGGCTGCCGATGGGCACGCGGCCGGGGCAGCTCGACCCCGGCGTCGTGCTGTACCTGCTGAACAAGGGCCTGGACGTTCCGGCCATTCGGCAGCTGCTCTATCACGAGTGCGGCCTGAAGGGGCTGTCCGGCATCAGCAACGACGTCCGCGACCTGCTGGCCAGCCGGGACCCGCGCGCCAAGCTGGCGCTGGACTGTTTCGTCTACCGCGCGGGCCTCGCCGTCGGATCTCTGGCCGCCGCCATGGGGGGCATCGACGGGCTGGTCTTCACCGCCGGCATCGGCGAGCGGTCGCCGGCGATCCGCAAGGCCATCGCGGAGCGGGCGCGCTGGCTCGGCCTCGACCTCGACGATACGGCCAACGAAACGGCCAACGGGGCGGGCGCGCTGTGCATCACGACGCCGGCCAGCCGGGTCAAGGGCTACGTCATCCCAACCGACGAGGAACGGATGATCGCGCTTCACACCCGCCAGATTCTCCGCCGGCAACGCTCCGCGTGAAACGGTCCCGAGAAGGAGAGAGAGGCGCCATGTCGTGGATATCCAGATCGGCGGCATCCAGATCGGCGGCATCCAGATCGGTGGTTGTCGCCAGCCTCCTGCTTCTCGGCTGCGAACAGCCGGCGCCGCCGCCGGCCGAGGCGACGCTGATCCGCGCGCTGCCGGTGCAGGTGACCCAATTCGACCGCACCGCCGCGCTGACCGGCGAAATCCAGGCCCGTCACGAAAGCAACCTCGGCTTCCGCGTCGGCGGCAAGGTCGTCGAACGGCTGGTGGACGTCGGGCAGACGGTCACTTCCGGCCAACTGCTGGCGCGGCTGGACAACCAGGACCAGACCAACGCCGTGAAGTCCGCCGAATCCGACGTGGGCGCGGCGCAGGCCGCCGTCGAGCAGAGCCGGACGCAGGAGGAGCGCCAGCGCTCCCTGCTCGCCAACGGCTTCACCACCAGGGTCCAGTACGACAACGCCCAGAAGCGCTACCAGCAGGCGCAGGCCGAGCTGAACTCCGCCGAGGCGCAGTTGCGCTCGGCCCAGGACACGCTGTCCTACACCGAACTGCGGGCCGACCGCGACGGCGTCATCACGGCGAAGGCGGCGGAACCCGGGCAGGTGGTCGCCGCCGGCCAGACGGTGCTGCGGCTGGCCGATCCCGGAGAGCGGGAAGCGGTCTTCCAGGTGCCCGGCGCGAGCATCCGGCTGGAGGGACGGGCGGGCCTGCCGCCGGTCGAGGTGCGGCTGGTCAACGATCCGAAGACCGTCACCGAGGGAACGATCCGCGAGGTTTCGCCGGGGGTCGATCCGGTGACCCGGACCTACACCGTGAAGGTCTCCCTGCCCGACGCCCCCGACGCCTTCCTGCTGGGCTCCTCCATCGTCGGGCGCGCCAAGCTGCCGGCGCGGCCGGTGGTCAACCTGCCGTCCTCGGCCCTGTTCCAGACGGAGCACGGCGAGCCGGCGGTCTGGGTCGTGGCGAAACCGGCCGACACGGTCAGCCTGCGCCCCGTCTCCGTCGTGCAATACGACACCGGCACGGTCACCGTCGCCAGCGGCCTCGACGGCGGCGATCTGGTGGTGGTCGGCGGCGTCCAGAAGCTGCGTCCGGGCCAGAAGGTCACCATCAAGCAGGGGAGCGGCGCATGACCCGCATCGCGCCCCCGACCCTGGCCCCGACCCTGGCCCCGACCCTGGTCCTCGCTCTGGCCCTGGTGTTGGCGGCCTGCGAGCCGCAGGACGGCCATCATGCCGACGCGACGCCGGTGATCCGTCCCGTGCGGACCGTCACCGTGGAGCCGGTGACCTTCCGGATGGGCGCCTCCGCCACCGGCACCATCGAGGCGCGGGCCGACGCCGACCTCGGCTTCCGCATCGCCGGCAAGCTGGTCGAGCGCAAGGTCGATGTCAGCGATCAGGTCAAGGCCGGCGACCTGCTCGCCCGGCTGGACGACCAGGACCAGCGCAACGCCCTGCGGACCGCCGAGGCGAACCTCGCCTCCGCCCAGGCCGATCAGGTCCAGGCCCGCAACGAGGAGGCCCGCAAGCGGGAACTGCTGGCCAACGGCAACGCCCCGCAGGCGCAGTACGACGCGGCGCTGCTGGCCATGCGCACGGCCGACGCCAAGGTCGTGGCCACCCAGGCGGCGCTGCAATCGGCCCGCGACCGGGTCGGCTACACCGAACTGCGGGCGGACCGGGACGGCGTGGTGACCACCATCGGGGCCGAGCCGGGACAGGTGGTCGAGGCCGGGCAGATGGTGGTGCGCGTCGCCCAGCCGGAGGAACGGGAGGCCGTCTTTAACGTCGCCGAAACCGGCATCCGGGCGGCGCCGAAGGATCCGGTGATCGACGTCGCGCTGGCCGGCGCGCCGGACATCGCGGCGACGGGCCGCGTCCGCGAGGTCTCGCCCCAGGCCGATCCCGTCACCCGGACCCACACCGTGCGGGTCGCGCTGGACAACCCGCCCGACGCCCTGCGCCTCGGCGCGACCGTCGTCGGACGCCTGAAGAAGCCGCCCGCCCCGGTGGTCGAGTTGCCGGGAACCGCGCTGTTCGAGGAGGCGGGGCGGACCTTCGTCTGGCTCGTCGATCCGAAAGCCCAGACCGTCCGGCGCCAGCCGGTCGTGATCCGGCCGGGGGATGGCGCCGGGGACAGTGCCGGCCCGGTCATCGTCACCGAGGGCCTGACCCGTGGCGACGTCGTCGTCACCGCCGGGGTGCACAGCCTCAGCGAAGGCCAGCGGATCCGGTTCAACCAGAAAATCGAAACGGCGGCCGCACCATGACCGGCTTCAATCTTTCCGAGTGGGCCCTGCGCCACCGCTCCTTCGTCTGGTACCTGATCATCTCTCTGACGCTGGCGGGCGGCATGGCCTATGTGCGGCTCGGCCGCGAGGAGGATCCCGCCTTCACGATCAAGACCATGGTGGTCCAGGCCAACTGGCCCGGCGCCACCATCGAGGACACCATGAAGCTGGTGACCGACCCGATCGAGAAGAAGCTGGAGGAGATCCCCTATCTCGACTACGTCAAGAGCTACACCAAGCCCGGCGTCTCGGTCGTCTACGTCAACCTGAAGGACTACACGCCGGCCGAGGCGGTGCCCGACCTGTGGTATCAGACCCGCAAGAAGATCGCCGACATGAAGGCCACCCTGCCGCAGGGCGTGCAGGGACCGGCCTTCAACGACGAGTTCGGCGACACCTTCGGCACGGTCTACGCCTTCACCGCCGACGGCTTCAGCTACCGCGAGCTGAAGGACTACGCGGAGACCGCGCGGGCCGAACTGATGCGCGTGCCGGACGTCGGCAAGATTCAGCTCGTCGGCGTGCAGAACGAGAAGATCTACCTCGACTTCTCGACGCGCAAGCTGGCCGCCATGGGCATCGACCGCGAGCAGGTCATCGCCGAGCTTCAGGCGCAGAACGCCGTGGCCCCGGCCGGCGTGGTCCAGGCCGGCGACGAGAAGGTCTCGGTGCGGGTCAGCGGCGCCTTCACGTCGGAGGACAGCCTGCGCGCCATCAGCCTGCGCGCCGACGGGAAGTTCTACCGGCTGGCCGATCTGGCGGACATCCGGCGCGGCTACGCCGACCCGCCGTCGCCGCTGTTCCGCTACAACGGCGAACCGGCCATCGGGATGATCATCTCCATGGCGGCCGGCGGCAACGTGCTGAAGTTCGGCGAGGGCATCCACGAGCGGATGCGGCAGGTCGAGGCGAACCTGCCCTTGGGCATCGGCGTCCATCTCGTCGCCAACCAGTCGGTGGTGGTCGAGGAATCGGTCGCCGGCTTCACCAAGGCGCTGAAGGAGGCGGTCGTCATCGTCCTGGTGGTCAGCTTCGTCAGCCTGGGGCTGCGCGCCGGGCTGGTGGTGGCGACCTCCATCCCGCTGGTGCTGGGGATGACCTTCATCGGCATGGAGTTCTACGGCATCACGCTCCAGCGCATCTCGCTGGGCGCGCTGATCATCGCGCTCGGCCTGCTGGTGGACGACGCCATGATCACCGTGGAGATGATGATCACCAAGCTGGAGGAGGGCTTCAGCCTGGATAAGGCGGCGACCTTCGCCTACACCTCCACGGCCTTTCCGATGCTGACCGGCACGCTGATCACGGTGGCCGGCTTCATCCCCATCGGCTTCGCCCAGGGCGGGGCGGCGGAATACTGCTTCACGCTGTTCGCCGTGGTGGCGATGGCGCTGCTGTTCTCCTGGATCGTGGCGGTCCTGTTCGCGCCGCTGATCGGGGTGAACGTGCTGCCCAAGACCATGAAATCGAAGCATGGCGGCGAGCCGGGGCGCCTGATGCGGACGTTCCGGGGCATCCTGCGCTTCTCCATGCGGGCGCGCTATCTGGTGATCCTTGGCACGCTGCTGCTGTTCGGCCTGTCGGTCTTCGGCCTGCGCTTCGTCCAGCAGCAGTTCTTCCCCGCGTCGGACCGGCCGGAACTGCTGGTCAACCTGACGCTGCCGCAGACGGCCTCGATCAAGGCGACCGAGGAGGTGGTGGACCGCTTCGAAAAGGTGCTGGCCGCCGACCCGGACGTCGCGCACTGGAGCTTCTACGTCGGCCAGGGCGCGGTGCGCTTCTACCTGCCGCTCGACGTGCAGCTGGCCAACGACTATTTCGCGCAGGCCGTGGTGGTGACCAAGGGCTACAAGGTCCGCGAGGCCGTCCGCGCGCGGCTGGAGAAGGTGCTGAACGAGGACTTCTCCGACCTGAACACGCGGGTCAGCCCGCTGGAGATGGGGCCGCCGGTCGGCTGGCCGATCCAGTACCGCGTCTCTGGCCCCGACGTGGACGAGGTGCGGTCCATCGCCGCCCGGATGGCCGACACCATCGGCACCAACCCCTACACGCTGCTGGTCAACTACGACTGGAACGAGCCGTCGAAGGTGGTGCGGGTCGATGTGGACCAGGACAAGGCCCGCCTGCTGGGCATCAGCTCCAAGTCGCTCAACCAGGCGCTGAACGCCACGGTGTCGGGCGCCGCCTTCACGCAGCTGCGCGACGACATCTACCTGATCGACGTGGTGGCCCAGGCGACCAACGCGGAGCGCAGCTCCATCGAGACGCTGCGCAATCTCCAGATCGCCATCCCGGACGGCCGCACCGTGCCGCTGGGCGAGGTCGCGGCCCTGCGCTACGACCTGGAGCAGCCGGTGGTCTGGCGGCGGTCGCGCCTGCCGACCATCACCGTCCAGGCCGATCTGGTGCCGCCGTTGCAGGCCGCGACGGTGGTGCAGCAGCTGGCCCCGGCGGTGGACGGGCTGCGGCGCAGCCTGCCGCCCGGCTATACCATCGAGGCGGGCGGCACGGTCGAGAACAGCGCCAAGGGCATGGCGTCGATCACCGCCGTCTTCCCGATCATGGTCTTCGTCATGCTGACGATCCTGATGATCCAGCTGCAAAGCTTCCAGAAGCTGTTCCTGGTCATCAGCGTGGCGCCGCTGGGCCTGATCGGCGTCGTCGCGGCGCTGCTGCCGACCGGCACGCCGCTCGGCTTCGTCGCCATTCTGGGCGTGGTCGCGCTGATCGGCATGATCGTCCGTAACTCGGTCATCATGATCGCCCAGATCGACGAGCACTTGGAGGCCGGGGAGCATCCCTGGGACGCCGTCATCAACGCCACCATGCACCGCGTGCGGCCGATCCTGCTGACGGCGGCGGCGGCCAGCCTGGGCATGATCCCCATCGCGCCGGAGGTCTTCTGGGGCCCCATGGCCTACGCGATCATCGGCGGCCTGATCGTGGCGACGATGCTGACGCTGATCTTCCTGCCGGCGCTCTACGTCGCGTGGTTCCGCATCAAGGAGCCGGCGGCGGAGGAACGCGCCACGCCCCGGCGTGACACGGCCGCCCACCCGCCGGGACCGCCACCGACCACGGCGCCGACCAAGGGGCCAACCACGGGAGTGACGAGCGGTGC
>JAEZID010000223.1 GCA_023416195.1 Pseudomonadota bacterium
GGAACGGCGATCCGGTTGGAAAACCAGCATTATACGCCCCGAGCCTCCGGTGGAAGAGGCTTCGTCCCTGTAAACGGCGCGCAAGCGGCCGCGTTGCACCCCGGTTCGGGATTGTTGGCGGCATCCGCCGAACGCCGCGAATGCCCGGAAAATCCATTACGAATTTCGAAACATTTCAAAACCAAAGACCGGGAAAACAACACCCGAACTTCCGGAAAGAGTTCCTTCGCATTCGATAGTATAAAATACCGGGATTTGACACCAGCTCCAATTTCTTCCAACGTGGTCGCAATACAGGATTTTCATGACTTGGGGCGCGGGGCGAAGAGGCACATCATGAACGACGCCGTCATTGACAGGGCCGAATCGTCGTCGATGCCCGACCGGGTCGGAAGCAAGGTCGTCCTGGCTCTTCTTGTCGCTCTGATCGCTCTGGCGACGGTCGGCGCCGGGGGCATTTTCCTGCTGAAACCCGGCACGGCCCACGCCGGCCGCCCGGTGGCGGAGGCGGTGCGCCCCGTCGCCAATTACGCCCGCCTGCCGGCGATGAACTTCACCTTGAGCGACGGAAACCGCCTGCACGAACTCCGCGTCCGCGTGGTGCTGGACATGGACCCGTCGGTGGAAGCCAAGGCCGTCGAGTCGTTCGTTCCGCGCATCACCCACGCCCTCAACACCCGCATGCTGGACGTGGATCCCGCCGAGTTGCGCGGCGGCGAAGGCTCTCTCTTCATCAAGAGTGCGGTGATGCAGACGGCGGCCAGGGAGATGCGCCCCCTGAAGGTCCGCCAGGTGCTGGTGCAGGAGATGCTTTTGCGCTGAGCCACCCAAACCTACATCCTCTTCAGGCAAACCCTGCCCCCTCGACAGGGCGTCCGGAATGCGGAACACTCCGGACCAAACGAAAAACGGGATGTAAGGAGACGGCTGTGGCCGAGTACGATTTCGACCTCTTCACCATCGGTGCGGGCTCCGGCGGCGTGGCGGCAAGCCGGCGCGCGGCGGCCATGGGCGCCAAGGTCGCCATCTGCGAGGGCAGCCGGGTCGGCGGCACCTGCGTGATCCGCGGCTGCGTGCCGAAAAAGCTGCTGGTCTACGCCTCCCAGTTCCGCGACGCCTTCGAGGACGCCTGCGGCTACGGCTGGGACAGCCACGTGCCGGCCTTCGACTGGCCGACCCTGATTTCCCGCAAGGACAAGGAGATCGACCGGCTGAACGGCATCTACATCAAGATGCTGGAAAACTCCGGCGTCACGCTGTTCACCGGCTTCGGCCGCCTGATCGACCGCCACACGGTGGAGGTCGCGGGCAAGCGCTACACCGCCAAAAACATCCTGATCGCCACCGGCGGCTGGCCGTCCCTGCCGAAGATTCCCGGCATCGAGCACGCCGTCACCTCCAACGAGGCGTTGCAGCTGGGCACCCTGCCGCATTCCGTCATCATCCTCGGCGGCGGCTACATCGCGGTGGAGTTCGCCGGCATCTTCCGGGGCCTCGGCGCCGAAGTCACCATCATGATCCGGGGCGAGGAGCTGCTGAACGGCTTCGACGACGACATCCGCATCGCGCTCGCGCAGGAGATGCGCAAGCGCGGCATCAACATCGTCGCCCGCACCAAGCCGGAAAAGATCGAGAGCGGCCCCGGCGGCTTCACCATCACCGACCAGCTGGGGCGGGAGCATTCGGCCGGCCTCGTCATGGCGGCGACCGGCCGGCGCCCGAACACCCGCGACCTCGGCCTGGAGGACGTCGGCATTGCGCTGGACGAGGCCGGCGCCATCCGCGTGGACGAGTATTCGCGCACCAACATCGACAGCATCTTCGCCGTCGGCGACGTGACCGACCGCATGGCGCTGACCCCCGTCGCCATCGCCGAGGGCCGCGCCTTCGTCGAGACGGTCTTCAACGACAACCCGACCAGCATCAGCTATGCCAACATCCCCACGGCGGTCTTTTCCGTCCCGCCGCTCGGCACGGTCGGCCTGACCGAGGCGGAAGCGCGGGCCAGGTTCCCGAAGGTCGACATCTACAAGGCCGGCTTCCGCCCGATGAAGCACACCATGTCCGGCCGCGACGAGCGGGTGCTGATGAAGCTGATCGTGGACGGCGAGAGCCAGCGCGTGCTCGGCTGCCACATGATGGGCATGGACGCGCCGGAGATCGTGCAGGGCCTGGGCATCGCGCTGAACTGCGGCGCCACCAAGGGCGATTTCGACCGCACCATCGCGCTGCACCCTTCGACCGCCGAGGAGTTCGTCCTGATGCGCGAGAAGGTTGCGTGATTTCAGGGCGTGGATTTTGATTTCCGGGCCGGGATTCTGGAACGCTTCTAAAGCACCCGCTGTTGTGGGCGGGACAGCGTTTCCGGCCCGGCCCCGATTCTTCCGTTTCGGACGGTCCGGAGACCTCCTTCCCCTCTGCAACCGAGCGCGAGGAATCTCCGAATGTTCATGCACAACAAGAATTTGATGTACACGGTGCGCGTTTCGGAACCGGACCCGAGGCTCGCCAGCCTGATGCTGGAGCAGTTCGGCGGCCCGCAGGGCGAACTTGCGGCGGCCCTGCGTTATTTCACACAAGGTCTGGCCGACGAGGATCCGGGCCGCAAGGATATGTTGATCGACATTGCGACCGAGGAATTGAGCCATCTTGAGATCATCGGCAGCATCGTCGCCATGCTGACCAAGGGCGTGAAGGGCAAGCTGGCCGAAGGGGCGGAGGAAGCGGCCGAGCTTTACGGGGACATCGCCAAGGGCAATGGCAGCCACACGCTGGCCGTCCTCTACGGCGGCGGCCCGGCCCTGACCAACTCCGCCGGCCAGCTGTGGACCGCCGGCTACATCGATTCCATCGGCGATCCGACCGCCGACCTGCGCTCCAACATCGCGGCGGAATCCCGCGCCAAGATCATCTACGAGCGCCTGATCAACCTGACGCCCGACCCCGGCGTGAAGGACGCGCTGACCTTCCTGATGACGCGCGAGGTCGCGCACCAGAAGATGTTCGAGAAGGCGCTCTATTCGATCGAGAACAACTTCCCGCCGGGCAAGCTGCCGGGCAACCCCGAATACACCGACAAGTACTACAACATGAGCCAGGGTGACGGCGACATGCGCGGCCCCTGGAACCAGGGCGAACAGTGGGAGTTCGTCGAGGTCAAGTCCAGCCAGGGTCCGGTCAACGGCGGCGACGGCAACCCGTCCGTCAAGCTCGCGGCCGCCGAGATGGCCGCCATCAACCAGACCGCCGCCCGCACCAAGTCGCGGACGGACGTCAACCCGCTGACGGGCGCGGATTTGGGTGCCGGTCCAGGCGCCGGCAAGATGACGAAGGCCGCGAAGTAACAGCCCTTTCAACGCTCAAATTCCCTCTCCCCTCTGGGGAGAGGGTCAGGGTGAGGGGGCCGCGCGCCTCATGCTCGCCGGCAAAATAATTTTCGGCTGGCGCTGAACCCCCTCATCCTAACCTTCTCCCCAGAGGGGAGAAGGAACTTTGGTTCGCGGCCGGCTCATCAGCCACAGCAGCACCATCAGCCCCGGCAGGGCGCCGCCCATCGACAGCAGGAAGAAACTCACCCAGTCCATGCGGTCCGCCAGCCAGCCCGACGACGCCCCGAACAGGTCACCGCCCAGCTTGTAGAAGCTGCTCAGCAGCGCGTATTGCGTCGCCGTGTAGGCGACGTTGCACAGACTCGACAGGTAGGCCACGAAGGCCGCCGTGGCGATGCCGCCGCAGACGTTCTCCACCGCCACCGTCACGGCCAGGGCCGACACGTCGTGCCCGACCCAGGCCAGCATCACGTAGCCGAGGTTCGACGCCATCTGCATGACACCGCCGACCAGCAGCCCGCGCATGACGCCGATCCGCCCAACCAGAACGCCGCCGGCCAGCCCGCCGACGATCGTCGCCCACAGGCCGAACAGCTTGGTGACGTTGGCGATCTCCGTCTTCTCGAAGCCCAGGTCCACATAGAAGGGCGCCGCCATCACCCCGGCCAGCACGTCGCCCAGCTTGTAGCAGGCGATGAACAGCAGCACGCCGGCCCAGGCCGGGCGAGTCATGAACTCGACAAACGGCGCCACCACCGCGCCGTAGAACCAGGCCAGCAAATCCGCCTGCCGCCCGGTCAGATGCGGGCGCTGCGCCAGCCAGTCCGCCACGTGCCGCTCCCGCGCCTGCGATTCCGCCGAGGCCGCCACGCGCGGCTCCCGATTCAGCAGGATCGTGACCATGCCGACCGACACGAGGCCCGCCATCACGTAATAGGCCATGTGCCAGCCGAAGAATTCGGCGATGTAGAGCGCCCCCGCCCCTGCCGCCAGCATGCCGAAGCGGTAGCCGAGCACCAGAACCGCCGCCCCCGCCGCCTGCTGGCTTTCCTCCAGCACCTCGACGCGGAAGGCGTCGATGACGATGTCCTGGCTGGCCGAGCAGAAGGCGACCACGACCGAGAAGAAGGCCGTCCACCACAGCTGCGTCACCGGATCCGTGCTGCCCAGCCCGACCAGCGCCGCCATCAATCCCACCTGCGTGACCAGCGCCCAGCCGCGCCGCCGCCCGAACAGCCGGGTGACGACCGGCAGCCGCAGCCGGTCGATCAGCGGCGCCCAGACGAACTTCAGCGCGTAGGGCATGGTGACCAGGGCGAACAGGCCGATGGCCGTCTTGCTGATCCCGCCCTCGCGCAGCCAGACCGACAGGGTCGCCCCGGTCAGCGCCAGCGGCAGCCCTTCGGAAAAGCCCAGGAACAGGATGGCCAGCACGCGCCGGTCCAGATAGACGGAGGCCGCTTCGCCCCAGGACGACGGTTTCACCGGATGGAACCCTTCAAAATCGGTCTCTTCCGTGTATAGGGCGCCCGCCCATCGGCTGCCAGAGCGCTTTTTCGGCCACCAAGACGAACATACAATTGCAAACGTTGCGCCAGAAACTGTGGAAAAATTTCAAGAACACGACTATAGAGTTGACCACTTAGGCCTATCATCGGCCTAATGGAGGCCCATCCTCAGCAAAGGAAGAGTAGGCGTCATGGTCGAGCGTTGGTCCCCCGACAGCTGGAGGTCGAAGCCTGCGAAGCAGATGCCGACCTATCCGGACCCGTCCAAGGTCGAGGCGGTGGAGCAGCGTCTGTCCTCCTATCCGCCGCTCGTCTTCGCCGGCGAGGCGCGCCGGCTGAAGGAAAGCCTCGCCGCCGCCGCGTCCGGCAACGCCTTCCTCCTTCAGGGCGGCGACTGCGCGGAGAGCTTCGCGGAGTTCCACCCGAACAACATCCGCGACACCTTCCGCGTCCTGCTCCAGATGGCGGTCGTGCTGACCTTCGGCGCGTCCATCCCGGTGGTGAAGGTCGGCCGCATGGCCGGTCAGTTCGCCAAGCCGCGCTCCGCCGACACCGAGGCGATCGAGGGCATCGAGCTGCCGTCCTACCGTGGCGACATCATCAACGGCTTCGACTTCACCCCCGACGCCCGCGTTCCGGATCCGGAGCGCATGATGCAGGCCTACACCCAGGCCGCCGCGACGCTGAACCTGCTGCGCGCCTTCTCCCAGGGCGGCTACGCCGACCTGCACAAGGTTCACCAGTGGACGCTGGGCTTCGTGGAACGGTCGCCGGCCGGCGAGCATTTCCGCGAGATCGCCAACCGCCTGGACGAGACGCTGGCCTTCATGGCGGCCTGCGGCATCACCGCCCAGACCACCCCGCAGATCCGCGAGACCGAGTTCTTCACCAGCCACGAGGCGCTTCTGCTGCCGTTCGAGCAGGCGCTGACCCGCGTGGACAGCACCACCGGCGATTGGTACGACGTGTCGGCCCACATGCTGTGGATCGGCGACCGCACCCGCCAACTGGACGGCGCGCACGTCGAATTCCTGCGCGGCGTGAAGAACCCGATCGGCCTGAAGTGCGGTCCGACGACCGACCCGGACGAGTTGATCCGCCTGATCGACATCCTGAACCCGACCAACGAGGCCGGCCGCCTGACCCTGATCGTCCGCATGGGCGCCGACAAGGTCGCGGAGAAGTTCCCGCCCCTGCTCCGCAAGGTGCAGCGCGAGGGCCGTGTCGTGGTCTGGTCGTGCGATCCGATGCACGGCAACACGATCAAGGCGTCGAACGGCTACAAGACCCGTCCGGTGGACAAGGTTCTGGCGGAGGCGAAGAACTTCTTTGCCGTCCATCAGGCCGAAGGCACCCACGCCGGCGGCGTCCATTTCGAGCTGACCGGCCAGGACGTGACGGAGTGCACCGGCGGCGCCCAGGCGATCACCGACCACAAGCTGGCGTTGCGCTACCACACCGCCTGCGACCCGCGCCTGAACGCCAGCCAGTCGCTGGAGCTGGCCTTCCTCCTCGCCGAGGAGCTGAAGCGCGCCCGCCTCCAGCGCGACAGCGAACGCCGCGCCGCCGCCGCCGCGGAGTAACTTCCGAACGTGCCGTAAAATCCCCTCTCCCCTCCTGGGAGAGGGGATTTTATCTGCTCACCGAACGACCATTCGGTCCAGCAGCACGTCGCGGACGCGCACCGGACGGATTTCGCGGCCCACCACCGACGCGATGGTCTCCTTCATCAGCTTGGCCCCGTCGGCCCCGCTGAGCTGGCCCGGCTCGATCTGGCGCAGCCGGTCGGAGATCTGGTCGGCAATGCGCGGGACGTACGGATCGGCGACCTTGTTGTCCACGTTCGGGTCGATTTCCAGCAGCACGCGGACGTCCACGATGCGCGCATCCCCACCGCCCAGCGTGAAGGTCATGGTCGGCAGGGCCGCGTAGTTCTTCTTCGGACCCATGCGGTCGCTGGCGTCGGACTGGCGCGCGGACGATTTGATGGCCGCCACACCGCCAGCCCCCGCCGCCGCGAGAATCACCAGCGCCACCGCAATGACCAGCGGTGTCAGGGAAACCGTTTCCCCATTCTCGCCGCGCCGGACAAACCGCAACACGCCGCCTTTCCACCCCGAGCGGGGCTGTGGCAATCATCGGACAAGCGAGTGTAGGGAAGAAGGCGGGGCCGGTCAAATCGCCGCACGCGACCGGCCCCACTTTCCCGCGCGGAATCAGCGACCGATGCCGCCCATGCACAGGTATTTGATCTCCAGATAGTCCTCGATACCGTATTTGGAGCCCTCGCGGCCGATGCCGCTTTCCTTCACGCCGCCGAACGGCGCCACTTCGGTGGAGATGATGCCCTCGTTGATGCCGACAATGCCGTATTCCAGCCCCTCGGCCACCCGCCACACCCGGCCGATGTCGCGGCTGTAGAAATAGGCGGCCAGCCCGAATTCGGTGTCGTTGGCCATGCGCACGGCCTCGTCCTCCGTGTCGAAGCGGAACAGCGGGGCGACCGGGCCGAAGGTCTCCTCCCGCGCCACCTTCATGGCCGGCGTCACGTCGGCGAGGATCGTCGGCTCGAAGAAGCTGCCGCCCAGTTGATGCCGCTTGCCGCCGACCACCACGCGGGCGCCCTTGTCCAGCGCGTCGCGGATGTGGTCCTCCACCTTCTCCACCGCCGCCATGTCGATCAGCGGCCCCTGCTGCGCCCCATCGGTCGTCAGGCCCGGCCCGACCTTCAGCGCCTTCACCGCCTCGGCCAGCTTGGCCGCGAAGGCGTCGTAGACGCCGGACTGGACCAGGATGCGGTTGGCGCACACGCAGGTCTGGCCGGTGTTGCGGTACTTGGACGCCATGGCGCCCTTCACCGCCTCGTCCAGGTCGGCGTCGTCGAACACGAGGAAGGGCGCGTTGCCGCCCAGTTCCAGCGAGATCTTCTTCACCGTGCCGGCGCACTGCGCCATCAGCTCCTTGCCGATTTCCGTCGATCCGGTGAAGGACAGCTTGCGCACGATGGGGTTGCCGGTCATCTCGCCGCCGATGGCGCGGGCCGACCCGGTGACGACGCTCAACACCCCCGCCGGCAGCCCAGCCCGTTCCGCCAGCACGGCCATGGCGAGCGCGGTCAGCGGCGTTGCCGTCGCCGGCTTGATGACCATCGGGCAACCGGCGGCCAGCGCCGGCCCGGCCTTGCGCGTGATCATCGCGGCCGGGAAGTTCCAGGGCGTAATGGCGGCGGTGACGCCGATCGGCTCCTTGGTGACGACGGTGCGGCGGCCTTCCAGATGCGGCGGGATGGTGTCGCCGTAGACGCGCTTGCCCTCCTCCGCGAACCATTCGATGAAGGAGGCGGCGTAGGCCACCTCGCCCCGCGCCTCGGCCAGCGGCTTGCCCTGCTCGGCCGTCATGATGCGGGCGATGTCCTCCTGCGCGGCCATCATCAGCTCGAACCAGCGGCGCAGCACGGCGGCGCGCTCCTTGGCCGTCTTCGCGCGCCACGCCGGCCAGGCGCGGTTTGCCGCCTCGATGGCGCGGCGGGTCTCGTCGGCGCCCATCATCGGCACCGTGCCCAGGACGGCGCCGTCGGCGGGGTTGGTGACCTCCACCGTCTTGCCGCTGTCGGCATCGACCCAGCGCCCGTCGATGAAGCACTGGAAGCGCAACAGCTCGGCGTCCTTCAGTCCAAGCCGGGCGGCGGTGTCCACGGAATCGTACGGCATTGTGCCTTCCTTCCCTCAATGCTTGTTTATCAGGGAGTATAGAGCGCCCCGCCGCCGTTGCGACCGCCGCGGCGACCATTGGCGGGCGGTGCGGCATTTCTTCCCCGATGCAAGGCACTTTGCCCTGGACTTGCCGCCTTCGCATTCGGCAGCATGCCCCTCCAGTGAACGGACCGCCCAAAATCTTAGCGGCGGACGAATAATGCACGCAGAGCGTGCTGAGGGGATGGAGAGCATGGAAAGCGGCGACGGCCGCCTGCCGGCGACAGCCGAGCGGCACCGGGCAATTCGCGATGCCATTTTTGCGGGCGCCACGCATCTCATCGTCGCGACAGACGAGCACGGCATTATCGTGGACATCAATCCGGCCGCCGAACGGCAGCTGGGCTATGCGCGCGACGAGCTGATCGGCCGCGCCACGCCCGCGACGTTCCACGATCCCCGTGAGATCGCCGACGAGGCCGAGCGCCTGTCCCGCGAACTGGGCGTTCCCATCGAACCTGGATTCGAGGTCTTCGTCACCTTGGCCCGGCGCGGCCTGCGGTCGGAGCGCGAGTGGATCTACGTCCGCAAGGACGGGTCGCGATTCGCCGTCCTTCTCGCCATCTCGCCGCTGCGCAACGACGCCGGGGAACTGATCGGCTTCGTCGGCATCTCCACCGACCTGACCGATCGCAAGGCGCACGAACGCGCCGCCGTGGAGATGCGCGCCGAAATCCTGGCCCGCAAGGAAGCGGAGCGCGCCAGCCTCGCCAAGTCCAAGTTCCTCGCCGCCGCCAGCCACGACCTGCGCCAGCCGCTGCAATCGGCCCTGCTGTTCGCTGCGGCCCTCGGCCCCCATGTGGCGGGGGAGCGTGGGCAAACCATGGTCGCCAATCTGGAAAAGAGCCTGGACGGCCTGCGCTCCCTGCTCGACCAGCTGCTCGACATCTCCAAGCTCGACGCGGGCGCCGTGCAGCCGCGCCTGTCGGACTTCCCCATTTCCGACCTGCTGGACGAGCTGAACGCCACCTACGCGCCGCGTGCCGCCGCCAAGGGGCTGGCCTGGGCATTCGTCCCCTGCGCCGTCGCCGTGCGCAGCGATTCGGGACTGCTCGGCCGCATCCTGCGCAACCTGATCGAGAACGCGCTGGCCTACACGCTGGACGGCGGCATCGAACTGGAGTGCACCGCCGGGGCCGACGCGCTGACCATCACCGTGCGCGACAGCGGCATCGGCATCCCCGATGAAAAGCTGGAAGACATCTTCCTGGAGTTCACCCAGCTGTCCAACCCGGAGCGCGACCGCAACCTGGGCATCGGCCTGGGCCTCGCCATCGTGCGGCGGCTGTCGCGCCTGCTCGGGCATCCGGTGGAGGTCCGCTCGCGCTTCGGCGTCGGGTCCGAATTCTCGGTCATCGTCCCCCTCGCCGCCGCCCAGCCGCTGCCGGAGCCCGCCGTTGCCGGCACCAGCCCGTCCGACGGCGGCGGGCAGCTGGTGATGGTGGTGGACGACGATTCGCTGGTCCGCGCCGGTCTGGTCGCCATGATCCGGCAGTGGGGCTACGCGACGCTGGACGCCGGGTCGTGGGAGGAGGCGGACCAGCATCTGCGCGCCTCGCCGCGCCCGCCGGACGCGGTCATCGCCGACTACCGCCTGCGCAACGAGATCACCGGAGTCGCCGTCCTGCGCGCCATCCAGGATCTGTACGACGGCCCGGTGCGCAGCATCCTGCTGACCGGCGAGACCGGCTCCGCCCCCTTGATCGAGGCGAAGGCCTTCGGCTGCTCCGTCCTGCACAAGCCGGTGGCGCCCGTCCTGCTGCGCGAGGCCCTGTCGGGATTGCTGCCCAAGGACGGGTGAGGGTTACCCCACCGCGACCGGCCCAACCGCGACCGGCACATTGTCGATCAGCCGCGCCTTGCCCATCCAGGCGGCGGCGAGCAAGCGCGCCGGGCGCTCCACGCGGCGGACCGGCTCCAGCGTCTCGGCGTCGCGCAGTTCCACATAGTCGATGGTGCCGAAACCGGCGGCGGCGATCCGCGCCTTGACCGCCTCCAGGATCGCGCCGGCGTCCACGCCGGCGGACAGGGCCGTCGCCGCCTCGACCAGCGCGCGGTTCAACTCCGGCGCGCGGGCGCGCTCGTCGGCGGACAGGTAGGCGTTGCGCGAGGACAGGGCCAGCCCGTCGCCCTCGCGCACGGTCGGCAGCCCTTCCACCCGCACGGGAATGTCGAGATCGCGGGTGAAGCGGCGGATCACCATCAGCTGCTGGTAATCCTTCTCGCCGAACACCGCCACGTCGGGCAGCGCCTGAAGGAACAGCTTGGTCACGACCAGCGCCACGCCGCCGAACATCTGCGGGCGGAAGTCGCCGCACAGCCCCTCCGCCGGGCCGCCCATCGCCATGGAGGTGGCGAAGCCCTCCGGATACATGTCCCGCACCGAAGGCGCGTAGAGCAGGTCGCAGCCGGCCGAGACCAGCTTCGCGGCGTCGCCCGCCTCGTCGCGCGGGTAGCGGTCGAAATCCTCGTGGGGAGCGAACTGGGTGGGGTTCACGAAGACGCTGGCGACCACCCGGCCGGCCAGTTCGCGGGCGCGGCGCACCAGCGCCAGATGCCCTTCGTGCAGGGCGCCCATGGTCGGCACCAGCGCGACCGTCTCGCCCTTCTGGCGCCACGCGGCCACCTGGGCGCGGAGGTCGTCCACCGTTCGCACGGTTTGCAGGGCGGAGGTCTGAGCAAAGGCCAGGGTGGTCATGGAACGGGTCCCCACGCGAGCGTCGAAAACGGCGCTGGGATAAACCGCCGGACCGTCTCCTGTCCAGTCACACTGTTAAAGTTGCCGTCCGTTTTCGGGCAACTTTTTGATTCGGCTGACACGATGCGACGGGCAGGAAGGGCGGAACGCCCCCCTGCCCGATCCGAGCGTCAGCGCTTCAGAGTGATGCCGACCAGGTAGGTCAGGTTGATCCACGCGCCGAGCGTGGCCAGCAGCACCAGCGTGGACGGCGACAGGAACACCGATCCGAGGATGACGACGAGGGCCACGACCAGCAGGCCGAGGGCGAGAAGGGTCACGCGCGTATCTTCCATTTCACTCTTCCAGCTGAGAGGACGACTCCAAGAGCGCACTGCTAGACGAAAACCCCGCTCCCTGTAGCTGATCTGAATCAAAAGTCGCCCCGTTCGCCTCAAAAAGACACGCGCCACCGGAAACGCAAAAGGCCGGAGCGTCGGCTCCGGCCTTTTGAATTTGGGATGGTGGGCGCAGTAGGGATTGAACCTACGACCCCACCCGTGTGAAGGGTGTGCTCTCCCGCTGAGCTATGCGCCCATCCCAGGAAACCCGGCCAACGGATCAACCGTCCGGCGGGGGCGCACCCTAACAGCACCGCCACAGCGAATGCAAGCCCCTGTCTCGCCGCCAATGCCTCCTCAATCGTCATCATGATCGTCGGCGCGGGCCTGCCGTTCGCCCTTGCCGATGGCGCCATGCGCGGTCCCATCGGCCAGGATGACCTGACTCGCCACGAACTTGCCGTGGCGGGTGCGGCCGGTGACGGTGACCGGGTCGTTCGGACGGATGCCCTCCGGCAGGAAGCCCCGGACGGTCACGTCGGCTTGGCCCGTGCCGTCGCTGACGGTCAGCCAGTTGGCGCCGACCGCCGTCACCGAACCGGCGACGGTGCCCCGGCCCGCGTCGAGCACCACGGCGATCGGCTGCGGCGCCGAAGCCTGCACCGGCGAGTGCTTCCGGTCCGCGTAGGCCGTCCCGGCACCCGCCGAGAGCGTCGCGACGAAAAGGGCGAAAGCGGCTGTCTTGCGCATGTCCATTCCTCCATCTCACGGGCGACCGAACACCCCGATGAGGAGAGCATGGCAAAACGGCCCTGAGCCGAACCTGAACGGCCCGTTCAAGTTCCGTTCAGACGAATCGAAACAGCCCGGCAAACCGCTCCCTGCCCGAAGCGCGCCGAACCGATCGAACACCGATTTTCAAAAAGAGAAAGGGATGGTCCATCCGCAAAGGCCTGAACCGTTCAGGCTTTGGGATGGTGGGCGCAGTAGGGATTGAACCTACGACCCCACCCGTGTGAAGGGTGTGCTCTCCCGCTGAGCTATGCGCCCATCCCAAGGAAACCGTTCAGTTGCTTGGCTCGTTTCGCTATCGCGTCGTGCCCGCCGCTGCGGTGAGGCGGGTTTCTATAGGGCTCGTCCCCACCTGTCAAGCGTCTGTTTCGCACCAATATCAAAGAAGCCCGTCAGTTCGGAGAGACCGCCCCGTGACCGCCCGCCACCCGCCTCTGTCCGCCGGATTGCTTGCGGCCCTGCTGTCCCTGGCTCCCCTGCCCGCCCTTGCGCAGAACTGGCAGTTGACCTACCGCGTGCATGTCGGCGGCGTGGCCGTGCTCGACGCGCGGGCGCAACTGGCGCTGACCGGCGACCGCTACAGCGTGGCGGTGGACGCGGCGACCGACGGCTTCCTCGGCCGTATGTTTCCCTGGCAGACGCATTCGCAAAGCGACGGCGCGGTGCGGCCGGACGGGCTGGCCCCGGCGCGGCACACGCAGGTCAGCACCTTCCGGGGCAAGCCGCGCAACGTGACGCTGGAGTATGACGGGCGCGGCAACGTGCGGGTCGAGGTCACCCCGCCCCCGCAGGACGACGACCGCGAGCCCGTGCCCGAATCGCTGCGCCGCACCACGCAGGACCCGCTCAGCGGCGTGCTGACCGTGCTGTTCGCCGGCCTGCGCGACGAGGGCTGCGGCCGCAAGGTCCCGGTCTACGACGGGCGGCGGCGCTACGACATGCTGTTTTCGGATCAGGGCATGCAGCAGGTGGGGCAGTCCCGCTACTCGATCTTCTCGGGGCCGGCCCGGCAGTGCCGGGTGTCCTACACGCCCATCGCGGGCTACAACCGCACCCCCAACAGCGCCTTCTGGCAGCGCAACTCCAGCCCGGAGGAGCGCCCGCCCGTTGATGTGTGGATCGCGCCGGTAACGCCCGGCGGGCCGCCCCTGCCGGTGCGGGTGGAGACCGACAGCGGCTTCGGCGGCGTGGTCGTCCACCTCACCGGCGCCAGCATGGCGCCGCAAACGGCGGAGAAGCCTTAGGCGTAAAGACGGTCGGCGGCCTCGGCCACCGGGTAGTACAGAACCTCGGCCGAAGGGCGCTCGCCGGTGGCTTCCTCGCACAGGCGGGCGAACTCGGCGGCCTGACGCTGAAGGTCGGAATGGTGGGCCAGCATGCGGTCGAACTCGGCGGTCGCGGCTTCCATCTGCCGGCGGGCGACGGAGCGGGCGGCATCGTCGCGGCTGGCGTCGACGGACAGGGTCTTCTGGGGGAAGGAAAGGATCTGGGCCATCGGGTTCCTCCATCTGCGCGGCTGGGCGACAACGTCTCAGCGACGGCCCCATCTAACGGGATTTACCTTTCGTTAGCCACTGTTAATCTCATATTAACCATGACAAGAGTGGGACCTACGGCCCCGCCCCGGCTGGTCCACCCCACCGCTCCTACCCCGCCAGCCGCTCCAACGCCGCCGGAAGATCCGCGAAACGGTCGAGAATCACGTCGGCGCCAAGTTCCTCCACCGGCATGCGCGGATAGCCGTAGCTCATCGCCACGACCGGGATACCGACCGCGCGGGCGGCCTTCACGTCGTTGCCGTTGTCGCCGACCATCGCCGCCGGCCCGCCGCTCAGTTGCTCCAGCACCCAGGCCAGATGCCGGCCGTCCGGCTTCTTCACCGGCAGCGTGTCGCCGCCGGCCACCGCGCCGAACAAGTCGGACAGCCCCAGCACGCCCAGCAGCTTGCGGGTGATGCGCTCCGGCTTGTTGGTGCACAGACCCAGCCGCACCCCCTGCCCGGCGAGATCCCGCAGGGTCTCCACCACGCCCGGATACAGCCGCGACGGCTCGGAGTCCTCATAATAGGTGTCGAGGTAATGGCGCAGGACCGGCTGCACCGTCGTGTCGTCCAGCGGCTCGCCGGTGGCGGCGAAGGCCTGGCGCACCAGATTGGCCGACCCGTCGCCGACCATGCCGCGCACCAGCGCCTCCGTCAGCGCGGGCCGGTCGAACCGGGCCAGCGTACGGTTCAGCACGCGGGTCATGTCCGGCGCGCTGTCGATCAGCGTGCCGTCCAGGTCGAAGACGACGGAGGAGAGGGGAAAGGGCATCATGGGTATCCCGATCGCAAGGCTGACGGCCGCGTTCGATAGCACGCCCCACCCCGCCCCGTCATCCCGGCCCTGAATTCTAAAGAGGCGCCCTTTACAGGGCTCCCCCACCCCCTTAGACAGGGTTAGCCATTGCGACGCCGCCGGGCTCAACCCCTTGGCCCGAAATGCCTAGATGCCTATGACACGATGACACAAAAGTTGACTTGGGCATTGCGCGCCGTCTGTGGCAGTGAATATCCGTGTGATTTGATCAACCCGTTTTCCCGCCGGCCGGCATAACGAACGCGACATTAACGCAGAGATACGCATGACCACCCACCGCCCGCTCGCCTGCGTGATCCTTGCCGCCGGCAAGGGCACCCGTATGAAATCCGACATGCCCAAGGTTCTGCACCGCGTCGCCGGACGGCCGATGGTCGGCCATGTGCTGGCGGCGGTGAAGGCGCTGGACCCCGACCATGTCGTCGTCGTGGTCGGCCCCGGCATGGACGACGTGGCGGCGGCGGTCGCCCCCTACCCCACCGCCGTGCAGGTCGAGCAACGCGGCACCGCCGACGCCGTTCACTCCGCCTTCGGCCTGCTGGAAGGCTTCTCAGGCGACGTCGTGGTTCTGTACGGCGACACGCCGCTGGTCACGCCGGACACGCTGCGCGCCATGGTGGCCGCGCGCCGTCAGGCCAGCGACCCGGCGGTGGTGGTGCTGGGCATGCGCCCCGACGACCCGGCCGCCTATGGGCGCCTGATCCTGAACGCGCGCGGCGGCCTGGAGAAGATCGTCGAGTACCTCGACGCCACCGAGGAGGAGCGCAAGGTCGGCCTGTGCAACGCCGGCCTGATGGCCTTCGACGGCGCGCGGATGTTCGACCTGATCAACCGCATCGGCAACGCCAACGCCAAGGGCGAGTATTACCTGACCGACGTGGTGCAGATCGCGCGCGGTGACGGCATGACCTGCGCGGTGGTCGAGGCCGCCCCGGCCGAGGTGGTCGGCGTCAATTCCCGCGCCGAGCTGGCCGAGGTGGAAAAGCTGATCCAGCGCCGCCTGCGCAAGGCTGCCATGGACAACGGCGCCACCCTGACCGACCCGGACAGCGTCACCTTCAGCTTCGACACCAAGCTCGGCCGTGACGTGATCGTCGGCCCGCATGTGGTGTTCGCCCCCGGCGTGGTCGTCGGCGACCGGGTGGAGATCAAGTCCTTCACCCATCTGGAGCAGGTGCGCATCGACTCCGGCGCGCAGATCGGCCCCTACGCCCGCCTGCGGCCGGGTGCGGAGATCGGCCCGGACGTGCACATCGGCAACTTCGTCGAGGTCAAGAACGCCCGGATCGAGGCCGGTGCCAAGGTCAACCACCTGACCTACATCGGCGACGCGCGGGTCGGGGCCAAGGCCAACGTCGGCGCCGGCACCATCACCTGCAATTACGACGGCTTCGCCAAGAGCCTGACCGACATCGGCGCCGGAGCCTTCATCGGCTCCAACAGCTCGCTGGTCGCGCCGGTGAAGATCGGCGACGGCGCCTTCGTCGGGGCGGGCAGCGTCATCACCACGGACGTGGAGGCGGACACGCTGGCCGTGGCCCGCGGCCGGCAGCAGGCTTACTCCGGCTGGGCCAAGCGCTTCCGCGACCGGAAGCAGAACGAGAAAGCGAAAAAGGCGTAACGTAGCCCCGGCCTCATCGGTCGGACACTCCGTTGCCACCATTCAGGAGTTGCAGGTCCATGTGCGGCATCATCGGCATCATCGGCACGCATGACGCGGCCCCCCGTCTGGTCGAGGGCCTGCGGCGTCTCGAATACCGTGGTTACGACAGCGCCGGCGTGGCGACGCTGGTCAACGGCGCCATCGAGCGCCGCCGCGCCGAAGGCAAGCTGCTGAACCTCGACGCCAAGCTGCGCGAGGCGCCGCTGCCCGGCATCATCGGCATCGGCCACACCCGTTGGGCGACCCACGGCGGCCCGACCGAGGACAACGCCCACCCGCACGCCACCCGGCGCGTGGCGGTCGTCCACAACGGCATCATCGAGAATTACCAGGAGCTGAAGGACGAGCTGATCGGCCACGGCTACGTGTTCGAGAGCGCCACCGACACCGAGGTCATCGCCCACCTCGTCACCTATTACCTGGAGAAGGAAGGCATGACGCCGGTCCAGGCCGCGTCCGCCTCCTTCAAGCGCTTCACCGGCGCCTTCTCGCTGGTTCTGCTGTTCGCGGGCCAGGAACAGCTGCTGATCGGCGCCCGCCACGGCACGCCGCTGGCCGTGGGTTACGGCGACGGCGAGATGTATTTCGCCTCCGACGCCTTCGCGCTGGCCCCGCTGACCAACCGCATCTGCTACCTCGACGACGGCGACTGGGTGGAACTGACCCGCGAGGGCGCGGTGATCCACGACGCCACCGACGCGGTGGTCGAGCGCGCGGTGAAGACCACCGCCCTGTCCGGCGCCCTGATCGGCAAGGACGGCTACCGCCACTACATGCTCAAGGAAATCTACGAGCAGCCGCAGGTCATCGGCGACACGTTGAACGCCTACATCAACCCGGTGACCAGCTACATCGCCCTGCCGGAGTTCAACTTCGACATCGCGAAGGCGACCAAGCTGACCATCGTCGCCTGCGGCACCGCCTATTACGCGGGCGTGGTCGCCAAATACTGGTTCGAGACGCTGGCCCGCCTGCCGGTCGAGGTGGACATCGCGTCGGAGTTCCGTTACCGCGAGGCTCCGCTTCCCGAAGGCGGCGTGGCCCTGTTCATCTCGCAGTCGGGCGAGACGCTGGATACGCTGGAGGCGCTGCGCTACTGCAAGCGCCAGGGCCAGAAGATCCTGTCCATCGTGAACGTGCCGGAGAGCACCATCGCGCGTGAATCCGACGCGGTGCTCTACACCATGGCCGGGCCGGAGATCGGCGTCGCCTCGACCAAGGCCTTCACCACGCAGCTGACCACGCTGGCCTGCCTTGCCGTGACGGTCGGCCGCGCGCGCGGCGCCATTCCGGCCGAGCGCATGCAGGCCATCGCCCAGGCGCTCCGCGAGGTGCCCGCCCGCGCCGCCGACGTGCTGGCCCACGACGAGCGCCTGAAGGAACTGGCGCAGGAAGTGTCGGAGGCCCGCGACGTGCTCTACCTCGGCCGCGGCGCCATGTACCCGCTGGCCCTGGAGGGCGCATTGAAGCTGAAGGAGATCAGCTACATCCACGCCGAGGGCTACGCGGCCGGCGAGTTGAAGCACGGCCCCATCGCCCTGATCGACGAGAGCGTCCCGGTGATCGTGCTGGTCCCCTCCGACGGCCTGTTCGAAAAGACCGTGTCCAACGTGCAGGAGGTCTGCGCCCGTTCCGGCAAGGTCCTGCTGATCGCCGACAAGAAGGGCATCGACAAGCTGGGCGACAAGGTCCGCTGGTCGGTGGAGCTGCCGGCCTGCGATCCGCTGGTCGCCCCGCTGCTCTACGCCATTCCGGTGCAGCTGCTGGCCTACCACGTCGCCGTGCTGAAGGGCACCGACGTGGACCAGCCGCGCAACCTCGCCAAGAGCGTCACCGTCGAATAAGGCAAAAAGCCCCCGCCTGCGATGGCGGGCGGGGGCTTCATCCTTTGAAACCGGCGCGCACCGCGCTTACCAGCGCCGCAGCGGCCCCACGTCCACATGGACGAAGTTGCTTTCAGGGTAATAGCCCACCCCGCCGCCCCGCAGCGACAGCGCGGCGCGTTGCAGCGTGCGCAGCGGCAGGCCCGGCACACGCAGGTCGATGGCCTTGCCCTGCATGTGATAGCTGTTCTGCGCCACGCCCGATCCGTCATGCTCGCGCAGCATGGCGTTCGTCTCCGGAGAGCGATAGGCGGACACGATCTGCACCGGACCACGGCTGCCGATCTTGCGGCTCAGCGCGTGAACCAAATCCAGAAGCTTCGGATCCATCGGGAAGACGGCCCCGGTGCGGTGGTCGCGCAGCAGGCGATTGATCTCGCGCATGCCATCGCGCTGGTAACGCCCCTTGGCCCAATACTCGACCTTCACCCGTTCGCCGGTGTGCAGGTTGAGAAGCGACAGCTGTCGCGGCGGCGCGCGCAAGGCCGCCTCAGCTTCTTCCGGTGCAAGGGCGGCGGCAGTGACGGCCGCCGCCAAACCCAGGCGCAACAAGTCCCGCCGGCCGAGCATGGCTGTCCCCGCAGCCACCGGGGTCGACTGGGAATCCGCTGCGGTCATATGGCCTCCAATAGCTCCCAAACCGGGGTGAGCCTTGAGGCTCTACCCCTTTCGTTTGGGACCTTTTGGGGGCAGCCACCCCCATTGTGTCAAGCGACCAAAGGTTAACGACTCGGGGAAGCCGCGGAATTCGTAGAATTTTTTTGAAACGGAAATGGCGCCGCCCGGCGGGGCAGCGTGTTACGGAGCTGAAACACGCCCCGAATCGGCCCCGATTCGGGGCCATATTTCGGGCTGTGATAGAGCACCGCCCGGCGAATGCCCACCGCATGTTTCTCAAATGCCGCACACCGTGGTAATGACGCAACAGGGCTGCCGTCCCATTTCCGTCACGGCGGCGAAAGACACTGTTTAGGCTTCGGTAAGGAATCTACCCCCATAGTTTGGGTATCCAAAACAGTGCGCGGCGACATTTTCCGTGCCCACGGCCACCATTCCATCCCCGTCAGCCGCCTCACAGCTCCGGCCGGACCAGCTGGCCGAGGTGCTGGAGCGGCATGCCCGCTGGATCAAGGGCCAGCCGGGCGGTGCGCGCGCCAATCTGGCGCTGGCGGATCTGGAGGGCGTCGATCTGTCGCAACGGGATCTGCGCGGGGCGCGGCTGGTCGGGGCTAAGCTCGCCCGCTGCCGTCTGGCCGGCACCAACCTGGCCGGGGCCGACCTGTTCGGGGTGGATCTCCGCGACGCCGACATCACCCGCGCCAACCTGATGCAGACCGACCTGCGCGGCGCCCGGCTGCGCGCGGCCGACTTTTCCAACGCCAACCTGCGTGGTGCCGATCTGCGCACCGGCACGCTGGAACCGGGCGGCACCGCCCGGCGCGGCGCCGGCCCCGACGCCCAGGACGCGGACGCCCAAGACGCCGCACGCCAGTTGCACAAGGCCGCCCTGGTCATCCTGCAAGGCGGCACCACCGCCGAAGGCGGCATTCCCACCGACCTGACCGGCGCGGTGCTGCGCGGCACGAACCTGAGCGAAGCCGACCTGACCGGTTCCGTCCTGCAAAACGCCGACCTGTCCGGAGCCATCCTCGTCAACGCCAACCTGTCGGGCGCGCGGCTGAACGGCGCCAACCTGTCGGGTGCGCAGTTGGACGGCGCGAACTTCGACAACGCCGACCTCGTCGGCACCCGCATGGCCGACTGCGATTTGTCGCAGACGAACATCGGCAGCGCCTGCCCGACCCGCCCCATCGACAGCGTGGGGTCGGAGATTCAGCGCGCCATCTTCGACCATGAACGCTGGATCGACAGCTTCGGCCAGCGCGGCGAGCGGGCGGAACTGGATGGCGCCGACCTCAGCCGCGCCGACCTGCGCAGCGTGAACCTCAGCGCGGCATCCTTGCGCGGTGCCAACCTGTCGGCGGCGGCCTTGACCGGCGCGCGGCTGATGATGGCCGACCTGTCCGGCGCCAATCTGGAGGGTGCCAACCTGATGGGCGCCGACCTGTCCGGTGCCAATCTCAGCTACGCCAAGCTGTCCGGCGCCGACCTGACGCGCGTGCATCTCGGCCCGGCGGAGATCAAGGACCCCACGGGCCGCCCCACCGGCCGGTCCTGGGCCGCCAACCTGATGGGGGCGGACCTGCGGCAGGCCCTTCTGGTCGGGTCCTGCATGGCGCAGGCGAACCTGACCGACGCCGACCTGGAGAATGCCGACCTCGACGGTGCGGATCTCTCCGGCGCGAAGATCCAGCGCGCTCACCTGAACGGCAAGAACGCCCGCCGGCGCTGATCGCCCGGTATCTCCGTCTCCCCGTCATCATCCCGCAACTGAAACGGCTCTGCGTCTGCCCGAAATCCGGCGGCGCGGCGGCGATGCCCCCGCCACGAGCGCGCCCCGGTCAAGGGCGAGCCCAACCATGGCGCGCCCGCCATGCCGCAAACTTCGCTTGAAGAATATCGATCATCATGGAATATTTCCTTATATGGACGACATAGACCGCAAAATCATCGCGCACATTCAGGCCGACGGGCGTGCATCCTACGCCGACATCGGGGCATCCGCCGGCCTGTCCGTATCCGCCGTCAACGAACGCCTTAAAAAGCTTCAGGCAAGCGGCGCCATCGAGGGCTACGGCGCGCGGATCTCCGCCAAATCCGTCGGCCTCGACGTGCTGGCCTTCGTGGAGGTGCTGCTGGAGCGCCCAGAACACGACGCGCCGTTCCGCGCCGCGATGCTCGCCCTGCCCGCCGTGCAGGAATGCCACCACGTCACCGGCGCGTGGTCTTACCTGCTGAAGGTGCGCGTGACCGACACCGGCGCGCTGGAGCGCTTCCTGTCCGAACAGCTGAAGACGCTGCCGGGGATCGCGCGCTCCCACACGGTGATCGCCCTGTCGTCGGTGAAGGAAACGCCCGCTCTGCCGGTGGAGTAAGCTCATGGACACGCTGCCCGCTCTGCTGAAGGGCCTTGTTATCGGGCTCAGCATCGCCGCGCCGGTCGGTCCCATCGGCCTTCTGTGCATCCGCCGCACACTGGCGGAGGGGGCGGCGCACGGTTTCGCCAGCGGCCTCGGCGCCGCGACGGCCGACGCGGTCTACGGGGCCATCGCCGGCTTCAGCGTGGCGCTGGTCACCGACGCGCTGATCGGCGGGCAAGTCGCCCTGAAGCTGTTCGGCGGCCTGATGCTGCTGTATCTCGGCTGGACCACGCTGCGCGCCCGCCCGGCTGAGCGGCCGGCAGAGGCGAAAGGCGCCGCCGGGCTGGCCGGGGCCTACGCGTCCACCTTCCTTCTGACGCTCGCCAACCCGGCGACCATCCTCAGCTTCGCCGCCGTGTTCGGCGGGCTGGGCGTCGCGTCCGGAGCGAGCGACAGCACGACCGTCGCCGCCGTGCTCGTGGCCGGCGTTTTCGTCGGGTCCGCTTTGTGGTGGCTTGCGCTCAGCGCCTCGGTCGGCGCCTTCCGGCGACGGGTCACTCTCGCCGCCATGCTGTGGATCAACCGCGCGTCGGGCGCGGTGCTGGGGGGATTCGGCGTCGCGGCGCTCGCGTCGCTCCTCTGACCCTCACCCAACTCTTACAGAAGAGTGGTGACCGGGCCGCCCAGCACGATCGTTGCGACCACCAGCAACGCGACGGCGATAAGCTTCTCGCTCATCGTCCAGCGCTGCCAATCCTTCTTGAAGCTCTTCAATTCACGGGCCATGGCAACCTCCGCCATCCCTACTGTCCGTTCCTGCGACGATCTTGCGCGTGACCGATTGCTGTTTGGTTAACGTCGGGCAGCAATCGACTCTTCCATGAAAATGCCACAGATTTGGAAGATAAACGACTGATCCATATCAAATAGAGGGCAAAACCCGCTAAAATTTTCGCACTTGCGAGATCAACCATCTGAATCCATTGCGGTTCCCTCGAATGGAAGGGTTCCAGCCCTTCCGTTTCCACCCCAGATAAGGAGACGATGCTGATGACGGAGTGCGTGGCGTGACCGGGCTGAAAATCGGATTGGCGCTGGGCAGCGGGGCGGCACGCGGCTGGGCGCACATCGGCGTGCTGCGCGCCCTGGCCGAAATCGGGATCGAGCCGGATGTGATCTGCGGCACCTCCATCGGCGCCGCCGTCGGGGCGGCCCACCTGACCGACCAGTTGGACGAACTGCAAAGCTGGGCGCAGAGCATGGGCTGGCTCGGCATGCTGGGCATCATCGACATCACCTTCCGGCGCGGCGGCCTCGTCGCCGCCGAACGCGCGTTCGAGCGGTTCCGCAACGACCGCACCGAGGTGACCATCGAAAGCCTGCCCAAGCCCTTCGCCGCCGTCGCCACCGATCTCTCCACCGGCCGCGAGATCTGGCTGCGCGAAGGCCCCCTGCTGCCCGCCGTCCAGGCGTCGGCCGCCATGCCCGGCCTGTTCCCGGCGGTGCGGCACGACGGGCATTGGCTGGTGGACGGCGCGCTGGTTAACCCGGTGCCGGTGTCGCTGTGCCGGGCGCTCGGCGCGGACGTCGTCATCGCCGTGAACCTGAACAGCGAATTCTCGCCGCTGGGCCGCCCGGCCATGCGCGCCCCGGCGGTCACCCCGCCGGCCACGGTCCCCGCTCCGGCGCCCATCGCGGCGGCGGGCGACGCCGCCTCGCCGACCTTCACGTTGAGCGCGCAGATCGCCTCCTGGCTCGGCCGCCGCCCCGGCCCGCGCACGCGCTTCCTCGCCAACCAGCTGGAGCACACCGCGGCCCCGAACCCGAACGTGATGGAAGTGATGGCCGGTTCCATCGACATCATGCAGGACCGCATCACGCGCTCCCGCCTCGCCGGCGAGCCGCCGGACGTGCTGATCGCCCCCCGCCTCGCCCATGTCGGCATTCTGGAGTTCGACCGCGCGGAGGAGGTGGTGGAGATCGGCTACGCCACCGCCTCCGTCTGCCGCCCGGCCATCGAACTGGCGCTCCGGCGGGCGTGAGGATTCTTGAAGCGGCGTGGACCGGCGGGCAACAATTCACACGGATTTCACGGATTAACCACGAATTACACGGATGCTTCCCGTTCAAAACCGGCTTTCCCCCGGTTCGTCAACGGCACCGCCAAGCTCAAGTATAAAATCCGTGAAATCCGTGCTTCAATCCGCGAAATCCGTGTCTAATCTTGCCCAACTCCTTGGAACGTACCCAAGGATTACCCCGGCCACATCCAAGTCAGCTCGTGCTTGTTGTGGTGCAGGTGCAACACGCGGCCGCCGGGAATCGCCGCGAAGGCCCGCGCCGTCTCGTGATCCGTCTCGGCCTGAAACTTCAGCGTGCAGATGAAGCGCTTGGCGAGGCCGCTTTCCATCCACTGGTTCACCAGCCGCAACAGCCGCGTCGGGTAGCAGATCACGTCGCAGCACAGCCAATCCACCGGCCCAACGTCTTGCGGCTTCAGGCCGAAGGCGCTCTCCTGGCGGAACTCGACGCGGGGCAGCGCCGCGATGGCCGGGTCCAGCGGCGCCTTGTCCACACTGACCACGCTGGCGCCCAGTTCGTGCAGCACCCAGGTCCAGCCGCCCGGACAGGCGCCCAGGTCGATGCAGCGGTCGCTCGGCCCCGGCTGCTCGCCGAACAGGGTCAGCGCCTCCCACAGCTTCAGATAGGCGCGGTTGGGCGGGGCGGTCTTGTTCTCGACGAAATTCACCTCGCCGTGCCGGTAGGGGCTGGAACAGCGCGCCGCCGCAACGATAGTGTTCTCGTCCAGCAGAGTCCAGGACCCCAGCGGCGCCGTCGGCAGGGGCGACGGGAAGACCACCGGCTTGGCCGAGACGTGCGGCAGGTTGTCCTGGATCAGGTTGGCGCGGCGGTGGTGCCGGATCGACCAGAGCGCCCAGTTGCGCTGGATGCCGCGCAGGGCCTTGGCCCCGTCCTTGATCGAGGCGATCTCGATCTTCACCGGGTCGTGCCAGACGTTCTGCGCCCAGGCCGCCGGCCGCGCCGGGCCGGGGGCGAAGACCAGCCGGTCCTCCACCGCCGACACGTCGCCCAGTTCCGCGACGAGGTCGTCCACGAAGCCTTCCGGCGCGAGATAGATGGTCTCCCCCAACGCGGTGTGATCGGGTGGGGTGCGGTTCGGCGGGGTGTCGTTCGGCGGCGCGTTCATGCCGTGGGGCTAACGCCCCTCGCCGGCGAATGCAAGCGCGCGGTCGAAGAAATCCACGACCTCGCGGTTCAGCCGTTCGTGGAAGGCCGCCCGGTCGAAGCCCGGCGGGTCCTGCGCCGGCGCCCCGACCTCGTCCAGGACGGAGGCCGGAAAGGGCATGAGAAAGGCATAGTGCCCGGCACCCTCCACCACCGCATACTCCGGCGGCCTGGGCAGCCGGTCCCGAACGCCCTCCAGCTGCGCCGCACCGACCAATTCATCCAGTTCCGCCCGATACAGCCGGACCGGAACGGTCACCCTGGCGAAGGCGTCCTCACCGAACATCGCGGCAACCGGCGCCATCGCCACGACGGCGCGCAGCCGGCGGTCGTGGGCGTCGATGACGTCGCGCCAGCGGGGTCCCCCACCCCGGCAGAAGCCGGGATCCTCGCGTTGCATGGCGCAATAGGCGGCGATGTGCCCCAGATCCGCAACGGCGCCCGCCGCCGCCAGAACGGTGAAGCCCCCGGCCGACATGCCCAGCGCGCCGATCCGCTCCGCATCCACACGCCCCCCGAGTTCCGGGTCGGCCAGCACCGCGTCGAGCGCGGCCGAAAACTGCACCGGACGGTGCTTCCACATCCGTTCGGTGCCGGCATCCCCGTCGTCGTCGAATGCGTTGCCCCCGTGGTGCACCGCCGCCACCACATAGCCCCGGCGGGCCAGCGCCGTCGCCGTGTCGCCGTGGGCGAGGGCACTGCCTCCGGAACCGTGCGACACGACCACCAGCGGGTGCCGCCCCGCAGCCACCGGAGCCCCATCGGCCGCCATGAACGTGAAAGGGCCGCGACGCACCGGCCGCTCCGGCTCGGTCGTCGGATACCAGACGACCATCCGGCCGACGCCGCCCCGCGCCGGATCGGGAAAGTTCAGCGTGCGCAAGCCGACCTCGGCCGCCGCCCCGCAGGCCCAGCCCAAGCAAAGCCAGCCCGAGCAAAGCGCCGCCGACACCGACGCGAACCGCAGCATGCGTTCCTCCACCAATGATATTGAGGAGCATATCCAAAGGTGGCGCGGGCACCCCCTTTCGCCGCAGCCTGTGACAATCCGTCGCGACAAGGCGGCGCAAGCGCGGCACCTGATCCAGATCAATTGACAGTCATTCTCAATCGCATTAAATGGACCAAGCAACATTGCACACCTCCCACCGTCGAGGGCTCATGTACGTCTGCATCTGCCACGCGCTGAACGACAAGCAAGTCAAGAAGGCCCTCGACAACGGCGCGCGCACACCGGCCTCCGTTTTCCGCCACTTCGAACGTCAGGTTCAGTGCGGCAAATGCGTTCCCATGATGCGCGACATGGCGCAGGAACACTGCTCCAACCAGTGCCCCAACTGCCCCAACCAGCACCAGCACGCGCCCGAACCGGCCAACGCCGACAATTTCGCCTACGGCATCGCCGCCGAATAACGGCGGAACTTCCCCTCCCCCACCTCGACACCGCCGGCACACCGAACGGCACGCGCCGCGATCACGGCGCGACCGGGACTATGGTCCTGCCCGGAAGGGCTGCGACAAACTGCCTTTGACATATGCTTTTGGTTCGGTTGACGAACCGCGGCGGATGCGGCAGAACAACGGACGAACAAAACAACAATATCAAAAAGAACGCAGGCGGGACCAACCGCTCTCAAGAGGGGACGCACCAGACATCAATCCGACTTCGGAAACCGGGCGATGCCATTTCATGAAAATGAAAGGCGAGCCCGGCCGGTTTTCTTTTTGGCAACGCAGCAAATTCGATTTTGCGCCGCACCCTGTTTGGCGTCAGCGACCTGCTCAGCGCGCTGAAATCTGCAAGTGCGAGCGGGAATTGCCACCGGCCGATACCGAAGCGATGCAAGAGGGGAACATCATGCGCCGTAACCAACGGCAAGCCCACGACCTCCTATGCCGCGATCTTGTCCTGCACACCGCCGAACGGCTCGACCGGCTGCGGACCATGGTGGAGCGGTCCGGCCTGCACAATCGCGAGGAGCTTGAGCGCACGCTCGACACGTTGCGCGGGCTCCGCAACCGCGTGATGGCGCGGGTGGAAGCCGCCCACCTCGCCACCGACGACGCCTGGCCCTTCGCCCGCGCCACGGCCGATCAGGCCATCGAAGAACTGATGGGCGGCCTCGACGCCGTCGAGAAGCGGCTGAAACGGGCCGCCGCGTAGCCGCAGGCCGGATCGCGATCCCCAAATCGCGCTTCAAAGCCCCTCTTCCTCACGGGAGAGGGGTTTCCAATTCCGCCATCACGGGTTCCACGGGCAGCACGATCATCACGGTCGTGCCCCGGCCAGAGGCGCTGTGCAGCTCCAGACGGCCGCCATGGGCCTCGACGAAACGCTTGGCGAGCGGCAGGCCGAGCCCAGTGCCGGGCTGCGACTTCGTCATGTAGTTGTTCACTTGCCGGAACGGCTCCAGCGCCAGGAGAAGGTCGTCCTCCGACATGCCGATGCCGGTGTCCGTGATGGACAGGATGACCGCGTTCGCCCCGAACCGGTTCGCCTCGACGCGCACCACCCCGCCCGATGGCGTGAACTTGACGGCGTTGGACAGGATGTTCAGCACCGTCTGCCGCAGCCGGACCGCGTCGGCCTCGACCACGAGGTCGGACGCCACCGCCCCCGCTTCCAGCAGCAAGCCCTTGCGCGCGGCCAGCGGTTCGACCAGTTCCAGGCATTCCGCCAGCAGATCGGCGACGCGCACCGGTTCGAGGTGCAGTTCCAGCCGCCCCGCTTCGACCTTCGCCATGTCCAGCACGTCGTTCACCAGTTGCAGCAGGTGCCGCCCCGATCCGTGGATGGCCGTGACATACTCCTGATGCTTCGGCGGGCTTGGCCCGAAGATGCCGGACAGCAGCGCCTCGCTGAAGCCGATGATGGCGTTCAGCGGGGTCCGCAGCTCGTGGCTCATGTTGGCCAGAAAGTCCGATTTGGCGCGGTTCGCGGCCTCGGCGTGTTCCTTTTCGGCCTCCAGACGGCGGCGCTGCTCCATCAGCATGGCCTCGCGCGCCTCGCGGGCGTCGGTTTCCGCCTTCTGCTGCCGCCGGCGGGCCCGCACCATCACCCCCGCCAGCGCCAGGGAGGTCAGGCAGGCGGCGATGCCGCCGGCCGTGACGGTCCAGCGGGATTCCAGCAGCTTGCCGCGCACCTGCGCCTCCGGCACGCCCAGGACCGCCGACCAGCCCGTCTCGGGCGACCGGTAGGTCACCGTGTAGGCTGCCTGCCCGTCCTTCATCACCGTCCGCAACAGCCCATCCCGCTTGGCCGCCAGCGCGTCTTCCAGGGATTGGGTGATCCGCTGCCCGACGTAATGCTCCGCGTCGCGGGACCGGGCGGCGATGATCAGGGCCGGGTCGACGGCCGCGATGGTCCAACTGCTCGGCAGACCGGCGGCCCGCAGCACCGCGTCCAGGCTGTTCAGCCCGACCGCCAGCGAGAACACGCGTTGGACCCGATCCATCTCCAGAACGGGCGCGCGGATGATCAGCGCCGGCCGTCCCGGCGGCCCGCCCGGCGGCAGCACCCCGCCGACGACCGGCCGGCCGGTCGTGACGACC
This sequence comes from Pseudomonadota bacterium, assembly GCA_023416195.1. Taxonomy (GTDB): domain Bacteria; phylum Pseudomonadota; class Alphaproteobacteria; order Azospirillales; family Azospirillaceae; genus Azospirillum. Next base: position 28,082 of record JAEZID010000223.1, read on the forward strand.
CGCCGTGTCACGTCGTCCAGCCGCGGCGGCGGCAGGTCGGCCCCCAGCGGATATTGCGTGTGGAACAGAAAGCGGAACGTCTGCGCGTCGATCAGCCCGACGGCCAGCCAGCCCGGCTGGTTCTGCACCGCCTCGATCGCGTAGGTCTGAAGCGTCGGCAGGTCGTGCATGGTGCTGCGGCCCAGCGCCGCCAGCAGCTCAAGCGGGCGCGCCTGGCTCGCCAGTTCGCGGTCGATGGCCAGCGAGAGGGTGCGGGCATGACCGCGCAGCTCCGCCTCGATCTCGTCCTGCTGCTTGTGGTCGAGCGCCCACACCACCACCACCATGAACAGCAGCAGCGGCGCGATGGTGGCGAGACCAAGCCCGAATGAGGAGGAGGGCAGGCGCAAGAACGTCTCCGGCGGATCGGCGGGCGTCCTCAACGGACACAACACACCGTTGGTCGCCTTGACCAAGCATCCCTGTCAAGCTTTAACCCCGTGACGCCGGCGCCTACCCCACGGCGGCCAGCAGCCGGGCCAGCTCCACGGCCGTCTTGACGCCCATTTTCTCGAAGACATGGGCGCGGTGAACCTCGACCGTGCGCATGCTGATCCCCAGGTCGTCGGCGATGACCTTGTTCAGCTTGCCGGCGACGACCAGCTCCATCACCTGCCGTTCGCGCTGCGTCAGGGTGGCGAGTCGCGCCGCGACTCCGGCCTGCCCCGCTTCCCGCTCGCGCTGTTCGGCGTCGAAGGCCAGCGCCTCGATGACCCGGTCCACGAGGTCGTTGTCGTTGAAGGGCTTCTCCACGAAGTCCCGCGCGCCCTTCTTCAGCGCCGACACCGCGATGGGCACGTCGCCGTGCCCGGTCAGGAACAGCACCGGCATGCGGCAGCCCAGCTCGCGCAGCCGGTCGAACAGCTCCAGCCCGCCCATTCCCTCCATGCGGATGTCCAGCAGCAGGCAGCCGGCCATGTCCGGCGCGTAGTCCGCCAGGAACGCCTCGGCGGACGGCCAGGCGGCCACCGGCACGTTGCGCGACTGGAACAGCCAGCTCAGCGCGTCGCGGATCGCCTCGTCGTCGTCGACGATGTGCAGCCGCGCGCCAGCCATCACGGTGGGGGTCGTCACGGTCGGGGCCATCACGACACCACGGGCAGCGTGAACAGGAAGGCGGTGCCCCCCTGCGGCGCGGGCTCGAACCACAGGCGACCCTGGTGGTGCTCGATGATGGACCGGCAGATGTTCAGGCCCATGCCCATGCCCTCGGTCTTGGTGGTGAAGAACGGCGAGAAGAGTTTTTCAGCATTTTCCGGCGAAATGCCACAGCCACGGTCACGAATGCGAGTCAGCACCACGCCGTCCGCCGCCGTCACGCTGACCGCCAGCTCCCGCGCGGCCTGCGGGGCGCCGGCCATGGCCTCGATGCCGTTGCGCATCAGGTTGATCACCACCTGCTGCAACAGAATGCGGTCGGCCATCACCATCGGCAGGTTGTCGGCCGCGCTCAGCACCAGCTTCACGCCCTGCTGCTTGGCGTCCAGCTCCATCAGCGCCACGCAGTCGCCGACCACCCGCACCATGGAACAGGGCGCCACGTTCGGCTCGCTCTTGCGGACGAAGTCGTGGACGCGGCGGATGATCTGCCCGGCGCGCTTGGCCTGCCCGGCCAGCTTCTCGAGCGCCACCGCCAGTTCGTCCCCCTGGAACCCGCCCGAGCGCAGCCGGTTCAGGCAGCCCGTGCAATAGCTGGCGATCGCCGACAGCGGCTGATTCAATTCGTGCGCCAGGGTCGAGGCCATCTCGCCCATGGTGATCAGGCGCGCGGTCTGTTGCAGCCGTTCCTGCTGCTGCCGGGCCAGCTCCTCGGCCTTCTTGCGCTCGGTGATGTCGAGGACCGACCCCATCCAGCCGGTGTGCCGGCCGTTCGCGTCGATCAGCGGCGCCTCGTAGATCAGCGCGTCGAACCGCTCCCCGTCGGCGCGGCGGAAACGCAGCTCGAATCCCTCCGGCGGGGCCTTGCCGGCCATCACGGCGCGGAAGACCGCCTCGGTGCGCTCCATGTCCTCCGGCACCCAATAGGGCATCACCGGGCCGCAGCCGACCAGCTCCTCCGCCGACCAGCCGACCATGCGGCAGAAGGCCGGGTTCACGTAGATGACCCGCCCGTCCAGGTCGCGGGCGCGCATGCCCACGGTCAGGCTGTCCTCCATGGCCTTGCGGAAGGCGTGCTCGGCGCGCAGCGCCTCTTCCGCCCGAATGCGCCGGGCGATGTGGCGGCGCACCGCCCACAGGCTCCACAGGGCCGAGACGGTGAGCGCGAAGATGGCGGCGACCAGCACGTTGCGCGCGATGTTCGTTTCGGTCTGGTGCACGGTCGCGACCAGCGTCAGCCCGTGCCCCGGCGGGTCGAAGGCGACGATGTGGCTGCGCCGGGGTTCCGGCACGGCGATGCGCGACTTGGCGCCCAGAATCGCCCCGTAGGGGTCGACCACCTCCAGCTGGTAGCGTTGGGCGAACCACCACGGCACATGGTGGGTCATCATCGCCTCGATGGAGATCACGCCGGCCAGCATGCCGGCGAAGTCCTGCCCCTTGAACACGGGGATCAGGATTTCAAAGGCGCTGTCGGTCCCCTCCAGCCGGTAGGGGGCGGTGTAGATCCGCCGCCCCGACCCTTGCGCGATCCGGAAGGCGTCGGCGCGCGGGCTGGGGCCGAAGGCGTCGTCCATGATCCGGTCTTCCTCGACCGGCGGTTCCGACAGAACCGGGCGCCCCTGGGCGTTCAGCCACACCACCCGCTGGATCGCCGGATTGGCGGTGACCACGTGCCGCGCCATGGCGGCGAACCGCTCCCCCTTGCCGTCCTCATGCCCCAGCGACTCCGCCAGATGCTGAAGCTTTTCCTCGTCCGAGGTCAGCTGGAAATGCAGGTTCTGCTCGACCCACAGCACGTCCTTGATGAGGGTGAGGTTCGCCTCCTCCTGCTCGCTCCGGTGCAGGAGCCACAGGAACACGCCCAGCAGCAGAACCACCAGCACCATGGCGACGATGGGCGTGGACTGGATGGGGCTTCGTTGACCGAGGGTTGCGCTGCTCATCGCATGGAGACTGATTGAAGGCGTTATCGCGGTGGATACGGTTTTCCACAATAGCGCCTCATGTCGAAATTATCGAACAATGATGGTATGTTGAAAGCGGTGCAATCCGTGTGACCAACAAAATGCAAACCAATCGAGTCTCGGAGGAATGCCAGAATGAAACTCACGAAGCTGCTGTGCGCGGCGGCCGCCGTCGGCTGCCTGATGACCTCGTCGGTCGCGCTTGCGCAGAACCAGATCGTCATCAAGTTCAGCCACGTCGTCGCCCCTGAGACCCCGAAGGGCAAGGGCGCGGAGAAGTTCAAGGAACTGGCCGAGCAGCGCACCGCCGGCAAGGTCAAGGTCGAGGTCTATCCGAACAGCCAGCTCTACAAGGACAAGGAGGAGCTTGAGGCCCTCCAGCTCGGCGCCGTTCAGATGCTCGCCCCCTCGCTCGCCAAGTTCGGCCCGCTGGGCGCGAAGGAGTTCGAGGTTTTCGACCTGCCCTACATCTTCCCGAGCAAGGACGTCCTGCGCCGCGTGACCGAGGGCGAGGTCGGCAAGCAGCTGTTCCAGAAGCTGGAGAGCAAGGGCATCGTTGGCCTCGCCTACTGGGACAACGGCTTCAAGATCATGAGCGCCAACAAGCCGCTCGCCAAGCCGGAGGACATGAAGGGCCTGAAGATGCGCATCCAGTCGTCCAAGGTCCTGGACGCCCAGATGCGCGCGCTCGGCGCCCTGCCGCAGGTGATGGCCTTCTCGGAAGTGTACCAGGCGTTGCAGACCGGCGTCGTGGACGGCACGGAGAACCCGCCGTCCAACATGTACACCCAGAAGATGCACGAGGTGCAGAAGCACGCCACGCTGACCGACCACGTCTATCTCGGCTACGCGGTCATCGTGAACAAGAAGTTCTGGGACGGCCTGCCGGCCGACGTCCGCACCCAGCTTGAAGGCGCGATGAAGGACGCCACCGCCTACGCCAACGACATCGCCCAGAACGAGAACGATGTGGCGATGGCGCAGATGAAGGCGTCGGGCAAGACCCAGTTCCACGAGCAGACCAAGGACGAGCGTCAGGCCTGGGTGAATGCCCTGAAGCCGGTCCACAAGGACGCCGAGTCCCGCGTCGGCAAGGACCTGATCCAGCAGATCTACAAGGAAGCCGAAGCCGCCGGCTTCAAGATGTAAACATCACGTCAGCGTTGCCTTTCTACCCCTCCCCCGCGCGCAAACCCTCGGTT
>JAEZID010000231.1 GCA_023416195.1 Pseudomonadota bacterium
GAATTCCGACAGCTTGCCGGTCACGCGGTCGTCGAAGCGGGCGCCGATGTTGATCATGACGTCGCAGTTGTACATGGCGAGGTTCGCCTCGTACGTGCCGTGCATGCCCAGCATGCCCAGCCACTGCTGGTCCGACGCCGGGAAGGCGCCCAGGCCCATCAGGGTCGAGGTGATCGGGAAGCCCGTGGTCTTCACGAACTGCGTCAGCAGCTTGGCCGCGAACGGGCCGGCGTTGATGACGCCGCCGCCGGTGTAGAAGATCGGGCGCTTGGCCGAGGCGATCAGCTCGATGGCTTCCTCGACGCGGGCGATCTCCGGCTTCACCTGCGGGCGGTAGGTCTTGTGCTTCACCTCGGTCGGCGGCACGTAAATGCCGTCGGCGAACTGCACGTCCTTCGGCAGGTCAACCACCACCGGGCCGGGACGGCCGCTGCGGGCGACGTAGAACGCCTCGTGCAGCGTGCGGGCCAGCTGGTTGACGTCCTTCACGAGGTAGTTGTGCTTCGTGCAGGGACGGGTGATGCCGGTGGTGTCGGCCTCCTGAAAGGCGTCGTTGCCGATCAGGTGCGTCGGCACCTGGCCCGACAGGCTGCCGATCGGAATCGAATCGCACAGCGCGTCCAGCAGGCCGGTCACCGCGTTGGTGGCGCCGGGGCCGGAGGTCACCAGCACGCAGCCCACCTTGCCGGTGGAGCGGGCGTAGCCTTCGGCCGCATGCACGGCGGCCTGTTCGTGCCGGACCAGGATGTGCTTGATGTCGTTCTGCTGGAACAGGGCGTCGTAGATGGGAAGTACCGCGCCGCCCGGATAGCCGAAGATGATGTCTACGCCCTGATCCTTCAGGGCCTTGATGACGATCTGAGCGCCGGTCAGCTTCTGTTCGGGCATGACATACGACCTTCCTGATGGGGCCCCTCGATCCACGGGCGGCCCTGTTCCTTCGCGGTTCCGGTCCTGGCCTTGAGGCAAAACAAAGGCTTAGCCCCAAAGATCAGGACCGGGAGCGGCAACCTAGACAATTCACATGTCCGTGGTCAACCCATTTTGCGAATGTTCGAAAAGCTTTTTTGACGCAGTTTTTCCGAATATTTCGTGACCCGGGTTACGCCGCGACGGTCTGGAGAAGGCCGGTCAGGCGGCGGATGCCCTCGCGGATGCGCTCCGGGTTGGTCGCCGAGAAGCTGAGGCGCAGCGTGTTCTTGCCCGACCGGTCGGCGTGGAAGGCCGAGCCGGGGACGAAGGCCACGTTCGCCTCGCGGATGGCGCGCTCCAGCAGTTGGGTGCCGTCGGTGCCCTCCGGCAGCTCGATCCAGACGAACATGCCGCCCTGCGGCTTGGTCCAGGTGACGCCCTCCGGCGCGAACTCCTCCAGCGCCGACAGCATGGCGTCGCGGCGCTCCTTGTAGGCGACGCGCAGGCGGCGGATGTGGGCATCGAAGATCTCCGACACCACGTCGTGCAGGATGATCTGGTTGATGGTGCTGGTGTGCAGGTCGCCGGCCTGCTTCATCAGGACCAGCCGGTTGATCACCTCGGCCGGGCCGTTGATCCAGCCCACGCGGAAGGCCGGCACCATCGTCTTGGAGAAGGAGCCGCAATAGATCACGTTGGTGATCTTGCCGCCGTTGCGGGCGGCGTCCAGCGCCACGATGGGCGGCAGCGGCTCACCGTCATAGCGCAGCTCGGTGTAGGCGGCGTCCTCGACGATCGGCACGCCGTGCTTGGTGCAGAGGTCGAGCAGCGCCTCGCGCCGGGCCAGCGACACGGTGGTGCCGTTGGGGTTCTGGAAGTCTGGCACGAGGTAGAGGAACTTCGGCTTCTGCTCCAGCGCCGCCTCGACGGCGGCCGGTTCCGGCCCCTCCTCGTCCATCGGGACGGAGAGGTAGGACGGCTCGTAGGGCGAGAAGGCCTGAAGGGCGCCGAGGTAGGTCGGGCGCGTCACCAGAATCTTGTCGCCGGGGCCGATCAGCAGCTTGCCGATGAACTCCAGCCCCTGCTGCGACCCGCTGGTGACCACCACCTCGTCCAGGCCCGCCTTGATGCCGTGGCGGCCCATGTAGGCGCAGATCCACTCGCGCAGCGGCGTGTAGCCCTCGGAGATGGTGTATTGCAGCGCGCCGCCGGCCCCCTTGTTGGACTGGAACAGCTTCTCATAGGCGCGGGCGATGGCCGAGGTCGGGAAGAAGTCCGGGTCGGGGATGCCGCCGGCGAAGGAGATGATTTCCGGCCGGTCGACCAGCTTCAGCAGCTCCCGGATTTCCGAGGCGCTCATGCCGCCGACGCGGCCCGCAAACACGTGTGCCCAATCGACCGTCACTTTCCATCCTCCTACGGCTCATCGACGCAACGTCGTTTCAAGATAGGTCAGTATTACGTCACTATTTTCGGATGCATAGAGCGAATTCACCGTATGGCAGCCATGCGCCGCCGATTCCGGCGGCCGGCCAGCCAGCTGGTGGCGGAACCACGTCACCTGACGCTTGGCGTAGCGCCGGGTCGATTGCTGCGCCAGGGCCACGGCCTCGGCCTGCGACAACTCTCCATGCAGGTGGCGGCGCAGTTCCGGCACGCCCAGCGCCTTCATGGCCGGCAGGTCGGGATCGAGGTTCCGTGCGTCCAACCGCCGCACCTCCTCCAAGGCCCCCTGCCCCATCATGACGGTGAAGCGGCGATCGCAGTTGGCGTAGAGCGCCTCGCGCGGCGGGTCGATGACGATGACGGAGAAGCGCAACCCCTCCGGAGCGCCGTCGGCGGTCCGGGTCTGCCAATGGGACAGCGGGTGGCCGGTGGCCTCCAGCACCTCCCAGGCGCGGGTCAGGCGGGTGGTGTCGCCGGGGTTCAGCTTGGCCGAAGCCGGGTCGCGGCGGACCAGTTCCTCGCGGAAGGCCTCGCCGCCCAATTCCCTAAGGCGGGCGTGGGCGGCTTTGCGGATATCGTCGGGGATGGCTGGAACGGCGCTGAGACCCTCCATCAGGGCGCGCAGATACAGGCCGGTGCCGCCGACCACGATGGGCAGGCGCCCCGCCGCGTGGGCGGCGTCGATCTCGGCCAGCGCCATGGTCCGCCAGCGCGCGGCCGAACCACGTTCGGTGGCCGGCAGGACGCCGTAGAGGCGGTGCGGCGCGCGGGCCAGATCCTCCGCCCCCGGACGGGCGGTCAGCACGTCCAGGTCGGCGTAGAGCTGCATGCTGTCGGCGTTGATGACGGTGCCGCCCAGCGCCACGGCGATGTCGAGCGCCATGCCCGACTTGCCCGACGCGGTCGGCCCGCCGATCACCACCACATCCCTGTCCTGTGCCCTGTCCTGAGCCATCATGTTCGCCCGTTTCGCCTGCGGAACCAGCGTATGGCAGGGGAACAGGCGTTCGCGCAAGCTGGCTAACGCACGGCAATCGTCCCCGACATGCCGAAGGTGGTGTGCAGCGGTTCCTCGCAGGTCAGCGGGTAGGTGCCGGCCTGCACGGGCACGAACTCCACCACGTAGGTTTCCCCGGCGGGAACGACGAGATTCACCAGCGCGGGCGTGTCGATGACGTTCTGGGGGGTTGTCACCCGGCGCGCGGCGACGGCCTTGAAGAAGCCTTCGGAGGTGAAGGTGTGCGCCTTCTTACCGACATTCTCCAGGGACAGGCGGTAAGGCGTTCCCCGGTCGAAGCTCAACCGGTCCGGCTGGAAGGCATACTCGTCCAGGCGCACGGTCACCGGCCTGGCCTGCTCCCAGTTCACCGCCGACACGCGGGACGCGACATCGCCGACATAGCCGGGTGGCGGCTGCTGGGCCAGTTCCGTGTTGGCGCAAGCGGAGAGAAGAACAACGGCGGGAAGGGCGGAGGCCAGACAGATCATGGCGCGGATCATGGCGCGATCCTCCTGAAGGTTTTGTAGGAAACGCGGGAGGCGGCGGGTCGGCTCTGCGATGGTTGGCGGCCGCAACGGTTGGCGCCCACGCCCCGGCTGTGGTAGGGAGCGGCCGCGCGCCCTCCACGCAGAAAGTCCTTTCCATGAACGCTGTCGTCACGCTGATCGCCGCCACTTCCGCCGCCCTGGACGAGGACGCGGCCCACGCCGCGCGCTCCGCGCTGGCCTCGCTGGGGGCGGACGCCGAAAAGCCGGATTGGCTGGCGCCCGGCCGCGCCTGCGACATCGCCTTCGGCGGGCTGGCGCCCGAGCAGGGCGAGGCCGCCGTGCGGCACGCGCTTGCCGGGTTGCCGGTGGACGTGATCGCGCAAGGGGCCGCGAACCGGAAGAAGCGTCTGCTGGTCGCCGACATGGAATCGACGATCATCGAGCAGGAGATGCTGGACGAGCTGGGCGACTATGTCGGTCTGAAGGACCACATTGCCGCCATCACCGCCCGCGCCATGAACGGCGAAATCGACTTCAAGGAAGCGGTGCGCGAGCGCGTCGCCCTGCTGAAGGGCCTGAACGAGAGCGTCATCGACGAGGTGTGGCAGCGCGCCACCCTGATGCCGGGCGCCAAGGCTCTGGTCGCCACCATGCGCACCAACGGCGCCACCTGCGTTCTGGTGTCCGGCGGCTTCCGCTGCTTCACGGAACGGGTGAAGGATTGGGTCGGTTTCGACGACGACCGGGGCAACGCGCTGGAGGTCGTGGACGGCGTGATGACCGGCAAGGTCGTGGAGCCGATCCTCGACAAGGACAGCAAGCTTCAGGCGCTGCTCGCCTACGCCGGGGAACGCCACATCCCGACCATCGAGACCATGGCGGTGGGCGACGGCGCGAACGACCTGCCGATGCTGCTGGCCGCCGGGTTGGGCGTCGCCTACCACGCCAAACCGGCCGTCGCCGCCGAGGCGCGGGCCCGGGTGGACCATGGCGACCTGACGGCGCTGCTGTACGCCCAGGGCTACCGGGCCGGGGAGATCGTCGAGGGGTGAGCGTATCCCTCTCCCGGAGCGGAGCGGAGACAAAAAAAGCCCCGGCGGTGTCCCGCCGGGGCTTTTTCTTTAAGTGCTTGCCCGATCAGCCCTGGCCGAGCGGGATAGCGACGAAGCGCAGGTCGCCGTGACGGTCCACCAGCAGCAGGATCGACTTCTTGCCCTGCTCCTTGGCCTTCTGAATCTTGGCGGCCACGTCCTCCGGCTTGCGGACCTCTTCCTGGCCGACCTCGATGATGACGTCGCCGGGGCGCATGCCCTTCTCGGAGGCCGTGGAGTTGCCCTGAACCTCGGTCACCACCACGCCCTTCAGCTCGGGCTTGATCTCGAACTGCTGGCGCAACTCGGGCGTGATGTTGGTCAGCTTCAGGCCCAGCGCCTCGGTCGGCTTCTGCGCCGGGCTTTGCTGGGGCTGGCGGCGCTCCTCCGGCACGGCGGCGAGCAGGCCCGATTCCTCGGCGGCCTCAAGCTCGCCCACCTTGACCTGAAGGTTGACCGCCTTGCCCTTGCGCCACACCTCGACCGGGACCGCCTTGTCGATGGCGGTGTCGGCGACGACGCGCGGCAGGCGGCGCATCTCGTTGATTTCCTTGCCGTCGAACTTGGTCACCACGTCGCCGGCCTGGATGCCGGCCTTGGCGGCCGGGCCGTTCGGGGTGACCGACGCGACCAGCGCGCCCTTGTGGGCCTGAAGGCCGAGGCTCTCCGCGATTTCCGGGGTCACGCCCTGGATGCGCACGCCGAGCCAGCCGCGGCGGGTCTTGCCGTAGTCCTTCAGCTGCGCGACCACCGACTTGGCGAGGTTCGACGGAATGGCGAAGCCAATGCCGACCGAGCCGCCCGACGGCGAGAAGATCGCGGTGTTGATGCCGATGACCTCGCCGTTCAGGTTGAACATCGGGCCGCCGGAGTTGCCGCGGTTGATCGAGGCGTCGGTCTGGAGGAAGTCGTCGTAGG
>JAEZID010000300.1 GCA_023416195.1 Pseudomonadota bacterium
GGGCAGGGCGCGGGCGGACGGCGGGCCGTTGCGGGCCAGGACCGTCAGCAGGGTCGCCGCGTCGCAGCCATAGAGCGGGTGGCTGTCTCCCATCGGGCACCCTCCGTTTGCCGACGATGCGCGACAGGATAGACCGCGTTGGCACCTGTTACATCCCACGCGGATGGTTGAGTCCGCCTGCCCCGAAAGGCACACTTTGTTTATGCACACCCGTCTCGCCCGCCCCCTTCTGGCCCGCCGAACCTGGATGCGTATCGCCCTCGCCCTGGCCGTCGTGGCGGCGGGGCTGATGCCGGTCCCCGCCCTCGCCCAGCCGGCCGGCGCCAGCGGCACCGTGGCGCGGCTGAACGAAGCGATCATGACGCTGATGCAGAACCCGGGGAAGGAAAGCCGGCGCGCCCGCCTGCAACGCTTCCTGCCGGTGATGCAGGACACCTTCGACCTGGAAGCCGCGCTGCGCGTCGCCGCCGCCCCCTATTTCGACAAGAGCGACGAGGCGGAGCGGCGCCGGACGCTGGACGCCTTCACCCGGCGCAGCGCCGCCCAGTATGTGGACCGTTTCGACAGCTACGACGGCCAGCGCATCGAGATCGTCGGGGAACGGCCGGCCCAGCGCGGCATGGTGCTGGTGGACACCAACCTGATGCGGCGGACCAAGGACCCGGTGCGGCTGACCTACCTGCTGCGCCAGGAAGGTGGGCAGTGGCGCATCCTCGACGTGCTGGCGAAGGGGACGGTCAGCCAGCTCGCCACCCAGCGGTCGGAATTCCAGACCGCCCTGCGCAGCGGCGGCCTGCCGGCGCTGACGCGGGACCTGAACGCCAACGCCGACAAGCTGCTGGGCGGGGCGTGATTGGGGACCGCGCTGGTCACCGGGGGCAGCGGCTTCATCGGCGGCCATCTGGTGGCGGCGCTGGCCGCGCGCGGCGAACGGGTGCGGATCCTCGACCTCCGCGAACCGGCCGAGACCCCGCCGGGGGTGGCGTTCCTTCACGGGTCCATCCTCGATGCGGAGGCGGTGGCGCGGGCGATGGAGGGGGTGGAGCGGGTCTTCCACCTCGCCGCGAACGCGCAGCTGTGGCTGCCCGATCCGGCCGATTTCGACCGGGTGAACCGGGAGGGCACGCGGGTCGTGCTGGACGCCGCCCGGCGCGCCGGGGTTCGGCGCTTCGTTCATTGCTCGACGGAAGCCGTGCTGGTCGGGCCTCCCCCGGCGCGGCGGCTGGACGAGAGCGCCGATCCGGGGATCGAGGGCTTGGCCGGGCCTTACTGCCGGTCGAAATGGCGCGCCGAGCGGGAGGCGCTGGCGGCGGCGCGGGACGAGCTGCCGGTGGTGGTGGTCAACCCGACCGCCCCAATCGGGCCGGGAGACCGGACGCCGACGCCGCCCACGGCCATGCTGCGGCTGTTCCAGGCGGGCGGCCCCCGGCTGATCCTGGATTGCGTCCTGAACCTTGTGGACGTGCGGGACGTCGCGGCCGGCATGCTGCTGGCGGCGGAGCACGGCCGCGTGGGCGAGCGGTATCTACTGGGCGGCACCGACATCCCGCTGGGGGAACTGGCGGCGCGCATCGACCGTCTGATGGGGCGGCCCGTCGCCAAGCGGTACGCCGTGCCGGGCGGCGTGGCCCTGGCGGCGGCGCGGGTGGAGGAATGGCTGTCCGATCGCGTCACCCGCCGGCCACCCCGCGCGCCGGTCACCGGGGTGCGGCTGGCTCTGGGGTCCGGCGGGTTCGACAGCGGAAAGGCGATGCGGGAACTGGGCTACCGCCCGCGCCCGCTGGACGGGACTCTGGCGGACGCCCTGACCCTGCGTTGATCGCGGTCCGCCGGTGGACGTCAGCCGCGCAGGACGTCGCGGCTGGCCAGCACGGCGCCGCCGACGATCAGGGCGCAGGCGGCCCAGACGGTCCAGCCGCCGACGGCCTGCCCAAACAGGATCAGCAGGAAGGTGGAGGCCAGCGGCGTCGCGTAGGACAGGACGCCCAGGGCGCGGATGTCGCCGCGCTTCACGCCATGGTCCCACACGAAGAAGGCGGCCCCGACCGGGCCGATGCCCATGGCGATCACCGCCAGCCATTCGCCGCCGGTGGGGATCACCGTCGTCTCGAACAGCAGGTGGCACAGGCCCGCCAGGATCGCGGTAGCGAGGCAAAAGCCGCCGACCGCCTCCGTCGGGACGTTGCCGAAGCGGCGCGACAGCACCGAATAGGCCGCCCAGGCCACCGCGCAGGTCACCGCCGACAGGTAGCCCGGCAGGGCGCCGGCCTCCAGCGACACGCCGCGCCCGCGCCCGGTCACGATCAGCACCGTGCCGGCCAGCCCGCACAGCGCCCCCAGGATGTGCCCGCGCTTCAGCCGCTCGCCCGGCAGCAGGGCGCAGAACACCACGATCAGCAGCGCCCACAGATAGTTCAGCAGATTGACCTCGACCGCCGCGTCGGGCGCCAGACGGAAGGCCAGGAAATAGAAGAAGTGGTAGCCGAACAGCCCGGCGATGCCCAGCAGCCAGACCGGCCAGGGCTGGCGCAGCACGCCGATCACGTCCTTGCCGCGCGCGGCGCTGGCCGCCGTGCCGACGACGAAGCCGACCGCGAAGGACATGGCGACCAGCTGGAACGGCGGGATCGTGCCGGACAGCGCGGTCAGCAGCGCCAGCGTGGACCACATCAGGATGGCCGTGCCGCCGATGGCGGTGGCGCGGCGGACATCGGCGGCGGGGGCGGACAGGGCTTCGGTCGTCATCCCGCGTGATTATCCCAGGGCGACAGGCCGCGCAACCCCCGGCCTGGGGGATTGGCGGGGCAATCGGGCGAAGGATTTCGGGACTGGAGTTAGGTTTTCCGTCATTCCCGCGAAGGCGGGAATCCAGCAAGAGCCGTGACAGCGGCGACATGAGTCGCAGTGATTCAAGTGGTGATTCAAGTGGCGCGCGGACGCGCGCACTGGATTCCCGCCTTCGCGGGAATGACGATGATCCTATAATTTCCTGGACAGCGGATTCGCCCGATTGCCCTGGGGGGACTGCCGATGTCGGCGTCCCGTCAGAAAAGCCCGTTCAGCAGCGACCCGCGCCCGCCGTAGCTGCCGTTCAGCAGGCCGAGGGCGCCGGACGTGGAAGCGCCGCCGGTCAGCAGGGTGGACAGGCGTTGCAGCTGCGGATTGTTCTGGAAAGGGTTGTCGCCCTTGGCCGGCTGCTTGGCGATGGTGTCGTAGTCCTTGGTGAAGGTGCCCATCTTCAGCTGGACGCCGTAGTTCTTGGCCTCCTTGACCGGCACGTCCTTGTCGCGGGCGATGCGCAGCGTGTATTCGCCCTTGTCGAGGGTGAGTTCGCCCTTCTCCATCTTCACATAGGCGTCGTAGGCGGAGCCGGCGCTCTTGCTGCTGTCCGCGACGACGGTGCCCTGGCGGTTCAGGAGTTGGACGCGCACGCCGTCGTCGCCGACGCGGCCCACGCCGACCTCGCCCTTGGTCGTCACGTTGAACTTGTAGAAATCGGCTGGGTCGTTCGCCGCCAGCGAGCTGAAGACGTTCAGGCGGCTGGTGTCCTTCACCAGCGTGCCGATGTTGGTGGAGAAGGACGCGGCGTTCAGGGCCGACTTGCGGACGTCCTGCTGGAACTCCTGAACCTTGCCGGCCGGCGTGGATTCGTCCTTGGCGGCCTGCGCCTGAAGGTTCTTCACCGCCTTGTCGATCGACGATTGCAGGCTCTGCGCCATGCTTCCGATGTCGCTCAGACCAACCATCGCTTCCACCCTTCCAACACACGCCCCGGCAGGACGCTCGGGAAGGACAATGCAAGGCGGGGGCCATATTGAAACTCTTTTGTTTCAACGACTTGGTCAGCCGGGCCATGGCGGCGCGGGAAAAATCTGCGCCGTGGCGGCAAAAATTTCCCCCTACGCCGCGATCAGCTCGAACTTGTCCACGTCCACGAGGCCCCGGTCGGTGATCTTCAGGTGCGGGATCACCGGCAGCGGCAGGAAGGCCAGTTGCAGGAACGGTTCGGCCAGCGGGCAACCCATCTCCTTGACCGAGGCGCGCAGGGACCGCAGGTGGCGTTCCACCGTCTCGAACGGCTCCAGGCTCATCAGGCCGGCGAGCGGCAGGGCCAGTTCGCCGACCACCTGGCCATTGCGCACCGCGACGAAGCCGCCCTGAAGCTCGATCAGGCGGTTGACGGCGATGGCCATGTCCGCGTCGCTGGCACCGACCACGCAGACGTTGTGGCTGTCGTGCCCGACCGAGGAGGCCAGCGCCCCTTCCTTGAACCCGAAGCCGGACGCGAAGCCGCGACCGACGTTCTGGTTGGTGCCGTGGCGGGCGAAGACGCAGATCTTCAGGATGTCGCGCTGCGGATCGGCGACGAGATGCCCGTCCTTGGCCGGCACCTCCAGCCGCAGATGCGCGGTGATGATCTTGCCGGGCAGGACGCCGATCACCGACTGGGTGGAACCGGCGGCGGGCACGGCGAAGTCCTCGACCGTCACCGGGTGCAGCTTGACGGAGCGCAGCCCCACCGGCACCACCGCCGGGCGACCGGCGAAGCTTTCCGGCGTCACCAGCTTCCCGTTGCGGATCACGCGGTTGACCGCGCAGGTCTCCAGATCGTCGAGCAGCACGAGGTCGGCGCGCTGTCCCGGCGCCACCAGCCCTCGGTCGAACAGGCCGAAGCCACGCGCCGCCGACCATGTGGCCGCCCGGTAGACGTGGGCCATGGGCGCGCCGAGCGCGATGGCGCTGCGGATCAGGTGGTCCATGTGCCCCTCCTCGGCGATGTCGAGGGGGTTGCGGTCGTCGGTGCAGAAGCCAAGGAAGGGCGAGGTTTCCGGCTGGATCACCGGGGCCAGCGCGTGCACGTCCTTCGACACCGACCCGTCGCGGATCAGCACCTGCATGCCCTTGCGCAGCTTCTCCATCGCCTCCGGCGCGCTGGTCGTCTCGTGGCAGTTGCGGATGCCGCAGGAGAGATAGGCGTTCAGTTCCCGCCCGCTGAGCAGCGGGGCGTGCCCGTCGATGTGCCGGCCGTCAAAGGCGGCGAGCTTGTCCAGCACGCCGTCCACCTTGTGGAAGACGCCGGGAAAGTTCATGAACTCGGCCAGCCCCAGCACCTTCGGGTGGTCCTTGTGACGGACGAGATCCTCGGCCTCCAGCCGCGCGCCGGAGGTTTCCAGCTCCGTCGCCGGGACGCAGGAGGACAGCTGCACGCGAAGATCCAGCGCCGTGCCCTCGGCACAGTCCAGAAAGTAGCGCAGGCCCTTTTCGCCCAGCACGTTGCAGATCTCGTGCGGATCGCAGATCGCCGTGGTGGTGCCGCGCGGCAGGACGCAGCGGTCGATCTCCAGCGGTGTGACGCAGGTGGATTCGCAATGGACGTGGGTGTCGATGAAGCCCGGCACGACCGTCAGGTCACGTCCGTCGATCTCCTCCACCCCGTCGTAGGATTCATAGGTGCCGACGATGCGGTCGCCGCAGACGGCCACGTCGCCCTGCGCGATCTCGCCGGTCACGACGTTGAGAAAGCGGGTGTTCCTGATGACGAGGTCGGCCTTCGTCTCGCCCAGCGCCTGGCCGATGCGCTTTTTCAGATCGTCGCGACTGACCGCCATCGTCCCGTCCCTTTCCCTGTTCCCACGGAGTCTTAGGTGGAGGGCTGGGGCGTGGCCTTCAATCGCGTTTTCCGTAACTCCAGACCGTGGCGCCGGACCAGTCCTTGCCGTCGCAGGCCGGTTTCTCGACGGTTTCGGCCAGTGCCAGCGTGGTGCCCTCGACGCGGTAGCGCCATTTGGTGCCGCAGTCGCCGGACCCGCGCGCCAGTTCGACGATTTCCACCACGTCGCCCTGGACGGAGGGGATGCCGAGCGGGACGGCCTGCGGATCGGGCCGGGGCTTGCCCTTGTCCTTATCGTCTTCAAGGATTTCCACGGCGAGGCGCGCGGCGGTGCCGTTGCCCTTGTCCACCAGGAAGGGGGTGTTGGCGCACTGGTAGGCGCCGCAATCCGCCGGCACCGCCACGAACAGGCGGCCGTCGGGCAGCGGGGCGGCGTAGGTGAAGCCGGCGTAGCGCTCGTAGGGCGACAGGACCTCCGCCTCGCCGCCGGCGCCGGGGGCGGGCGGGTCGGGGTGGAGGGCGGTCAGGACGTAGGCGACGAAGGCCGCTTCCTCCTCCGCCTCGCGGCCGGCGTTGGCGAGCGGGTCGATGGCCAGGGCGCGCGCCAGGGCGGCGGGCAGGATGCGCGGACCGGCCTTCGCGATGACCGCGCGCAGGCGCTGGTCATACAGCGCGGCCAGCGCGGCGGGCTCGCCCTTCGCCGCCGTGAAGGCGCGGGCGCGCTCCAGCAGCCAGCGCACCTGATCGCCCTTCAGCGCGGAAGCCTGATCGGCCGGCAGCCCGTCCAGCGCCAGCCTGTAGGCGCGGTCGAGCAGCCGGTCCATGGCGGCCAGGGAGTCGTCGGCGCAAATGGCCTTCTCGACCGGCTGGGTCGCTTTCGCGCAATCGAAGCTCGGCCCCGGCGCGGCGGTCGCGCCGAGGGGAAAAAGGGCAAGGGGGACAAGGGCGAGAAGGGCAGCGAGGGCAAGGCGCATGGGACGGGGGCGTCGGTGGTGGTGGTGGCGGTCTTGCTCCACCCTAACCGTCCGCCGCCCTGTGGGGGAGGGAATTCACTTCAGCCCGTGCCCGAAGCGGCGGCAATCGCGTTCGTCCGTTCCGGGGGCGGCGCGCCCGCCGTTGGAGGTTTCGTAACGCGCGTCGTCGCAACGGCCGTTGTTGGCGTAAGGGCTGCCCCAGCGGGCATATCTCCGGTCTGAACGGTCGATGTAGCTGTAATACTGCCGGGGCATCTTGCGGTAGACCGGCGCGCCGTAGCCATAGCCGTAACCGGGCGCGCTGTAGCCGTACCCATAGGAAGGCGCCGCATAGCCCCCGTAGCCGCCCCCATAACCGCCATAGGACGGCCCACTGCCGACCGCGACCTGAAGACCGCCGAGGTTGCAGGCCGGCAGCGCCAGAAGCGCCACGACGGGCAGGAGCATGCGGAGCGGCAGGGCGGTTCTCATGGCGGCCGGCGGCGGATGGAGGTGCGTGCGCAATGCGCATTCACCTCATGAACACGCGCCGGACGCCCCTTATTCCACGTCCGAGTCGGTGGCCCTCGGCAGGACGATGCGCACGGTCGTGCCCTCGCCTTCGCGGCTCTCGATGCCCATGCTGCCGCCCAGCATATCGACGAAGGAGCGCACCAGCGGCAGGCCCAACCCGGTCCCGCCGGCCCGCCGGGTCAGCTGGCTGTCCACCTGACCGAAGGGGGTCAGCGCCACGCGGATGCCCTCGGCGCTCATGCCGATGCCGGTGTCCGACACCTCGATCCGTACGCCCTCCGCGTCAGGCTGCACGCGCAGGGTGACCGTGCCGCCGGCCGGCGTGAACTTCACGGCGTTGGACAGCAGGTTCAGCAGGATCTGCTTCACCCGCGTCGGATCACCGAGCAGCAGGGGCGTGTCCTCGGCGATGTCCGTGACCAGGGTGATGCGGCCCTCGCCGGCGCGCTCGCCGATCAGCATGACGGAGCTGTCGACCGCCTCGCGCACGTTCATCGGCTGGGGATGGACCTCCAGCTTGCCGGCCTCGATCTTCGCCACGTCCAGGATGTCGTTGATGACCGCCAGAAGATGCTGTCCCGACTCGCCGATGACCGTCGCGTATTCCCGGTACTTGGGATGGCCGAGCGGCCCGATGATCTCGCTCTCCATCATCGAGGAAAAGCCGATGATGGCGTTCAGCGGCGTGCGCAGCTCGTGGCTCATGTTGGCGAGGAAGTCGGACTTGGCGCGGTTGGCCAGTTCCGCCTGCTCCTTGGCGTGCAACAGCGCCTCCTCGGCGCGGCGGCGCTCCTGGATCTCCTGCATCAGGGCGCGGGTGCGCTCCTCGACGCGGGCCTCCAGTTCGTCGTGCGCCTGGCGCAGGGCCAGTTCGGCGCGCTTGCGGCGGGTGATGTCCTGGCCAACGCAGATGATCGCCGGGGTGCCGCCCTCGGCCGGCGGCAGCCGGTTCATGTTCCACAGCAGCACGCGCTCGCCCCCCGCCGGGTCGGGAAGCGACTGCTCGAAGTTGCGGATTTCGTGCCCGGTCATGGCGGCGACCAGCTGGAAGGCGAAGGGGCCGCCCCGCTGCTCCCCGATCACCGTCCGCCAGGAACGGCCGGCGGCGGTGCCGGGCTCCAGCCCGAAGGCGCGTTCGGCCTCGCGGTTGGCTTCCTGGATCGTGCCGTCCTCGCCCAGCACCAGGATGATGCTGCCCGCTGTGCGGATCAGCGAGCGGAAGCGCGCTTCGCTGTCGCGCAGCACGGTTTCGCGCCGCTTCAGTTCGGTGATGTCGCCGATGGAGCCGACCATGCGGTTGGCGATGCCGTCCGGCCCCCGTTGCGCCAGCCCGCGCGCCAGCATCCAGCGGAAATTGCCGGCGCGGTCGGCGACCCGGTATTCGCACTCGAAATGGTCGGTGACGCCCTTCAGATGCTCGGCGACGGTGGCCTCGTAATGGGCGCGGTCGTCGGGATGGACCAGCTTCAGCCACTCGTGCGAGCTGGTGCGCAGCGTGTCGCCCTCGAACCCCAGGATCGACAGCAGGCGGGCGGACAGGAACAGTTCCTTGGTGACGGGGTTCCAGTCCCAGAGGCCCTCGTTCGGGCCGCGCATGGCGAGGGTGAACAGCTCCTCGCGGTCCTGCGCCGTGCGCGCCCGGGCGGTTTCCAGCTCGGCGATCCGGCGTTCCAGCCGGCGGATGGTGTCTTGCGGATCCTCGTCCGAAGCGGCGTTCGCCGGCACCTGCGGTCCTTTTTCGACCAGTCGCATCCGCCCCCGCCCCGCCCAACGTTTCTTCGCGCGAGCGGGCCACGCCCTCGGCATGGTCTCGCGGTTGCGGTCCGTCGGCGCGGCGGGCATCGGTCCGATCGGACGTCTTGCACGGCCAGTATGCAATCCCCCCCGCATCGCGCGCAAGCGTCGCGCGGCAAGTCGTCACAGTGAATTTTAACAGTTCGGCAATGAAACATTGTCCTTATGCTCGCACGCGAAGCGGCGACAGAAACCGCAGCGAAAGGGAGATGCGCGGGAATGGTGGCAGCCTTGAAAAACCTCAGAATCGGCCCGAAAATTTACCTGCTCGTCGCCCTTCAGGTCGCGGTGGCCGCGATCACCGGGCTGATGGGCCTGATCGCCATGAACGACCTGTCGAGCCGATCCGCGGCCATCGAGCGCGCGGCGGACGGACAGGTCATGAGCCAGCGCATCAACGGCCTCGTCCTGGCCGTCGTCATGGATTCGCGCGGCATCTACATGGCCAAGGACGCGGCCGAGGTGGAAAAATACGGCAAGCCGCTGCTGGCCAACCTGAAACAGCTCGGCGACCGCATGGCCGAGCTGAAGGCGGCGGCCGCGGCGCCCGAACGCGCCTCGGTGGACGCCGTCGCCGCGAAGGTGGACGAGTTCGTCCGCTTCCGCGCGGAACTGGTCCGCATCGCCCGCGATAAGGGCGCGGCGGAGGGGCGGGCTTTCGGCGACAACGACGCCAACCGCTCCAACCGCCAGTCCTTGAACAAGGCGCTGGAGGAATTGACGGCCGAGCAGGACCGGGGCATCGACCGGCTGCACGCCGAACTGATCGCGGCGCAGAACAGCTGGACCACCATCATGGTCGTCTTCGGCGTCGGCGGCGTGGCCTTCGGCCTGCTGCTGGCCGTCGTGGTCGCGCGGGGGCTGATCGCCCGGCCGATCACCCGGATGACCGCCGTGATGACGGACATCGCCGGCGGCAACACCGCCGCGACGGTGCCCGCCACCGACAACACCGACGAGATCGGCGACATGGCGCGCGCCGTCGTGGTGTTCCGCGACGGGCTGAAGCGCGTCCAGGATCTGGCCGAGCAGGAGCGGCTGGACATCGCCGCCCGCCAGGAGCGGCAGGAGAAGCTGGAGGCGATCACCCGCCGCTTCGCCGAGAAGATCGACGGGATGTGCCGCACCCTGAACGGCGAGGCCGACCACATCCGCTCCAGCGCCGAGTCGCTGACCCACGCGGCCGAGGACGCCTCGCAGCGTTCCTCCACCGTCGCCTCGGCGGCGGAGCAGGCGACCGGCAACGTGCAGACCGTCGCGACGGCGACCGAGCAGCTGTCCTCGTCCATCGGCGAGATCAGCCACCGCATCGGCGAGGCCGCCCGCATCGCCACCGAGGCGGAGCAGGAAGCCCAGCGCACCAACAGCACCATCCAGGGGCTGGCCGCGGCGGCCGAGAAGATCGGCGCGGTCGTCAACCTGATCACCGAGATCGCCAGCCAGACCAACCTGCTGGCGCTGAACGCGACCATCGAGGCGGCGCGCGCGGGCGAGGCCGGCAAGGGCTTCGCCGTCGTGGCGCAGGAGGTCAAGAGCCTCGCCAACCAGACCGCCAAGGCCACCGAGGAGATCTCCGCCCAGATCGTGGCGATCCAGGGCGAAACCCAGAACGCGGTCGGCGCCATCAGCGGCATCGTCGGCACCATCGAACGCATCAGCGACATCAGCACCGGAGTCGCCGCCGCCGTCGAGCAGCAGGGCTCCGCCACCCGCGAAATCGCCCGCAACGTCCAGGAAGCCGCGCTGGGCACGCAGGAGGTGTCACGCACCATCACGGGCGTTTCCGAAGCGGCCGACCGCACCGGCGAGGCCGCCGGCAAGATGCTGGGCGCGGCGCAGGGCCTGTCCGTCCACGCCCGCACCCTGCAAGCCGATGTGGACGATTTCTCCCGCAATATGAAGGCGGTCTGATTTCCCCCTCTCCCGCCGGGGGCGGGAGAGGGATGATCGGCCGCCCCTTCCCATCCTGTCAAACCCGCGCCCCGCCAATGGCGGGGCGTTCTTTTGCGCGTTTTCGCTCTTTACACGTGGTGCGACGCATAATTGCGAATGCTGCGCGCGCGAGGTTCGAAGCTTACGCGCCGATTGGCGACTTTGATGTAGATCAATGCCACAGTCCTGTCACAGCTGGTGCAATGGCGGGGAGCGCTTCGCGCCCAAATACCCATACAATCTATGGGGGTACTGCCGCACCATGGTTTCGCCACGGCGCGCGCGGGGGCGTTTTGCGCATCCGGCGTCCGGCGACGGGCGGCCGACGGCCAATGCGAAAATGGGTCTTGGGGGAAAGTCATGCCCGACGGTCATGTGGATCTGGACGCCGAACGGATCGGCAATCTCGGCGAATGCGGAGGGATCGGCGAATTCGAGGGGCTGGACGAGTACGAGGGCGCTCTTGCCGGCATGTCGCGCCGGGAATTCCTGACGTACTGCACCGGGGTCGCCGCCACGCTGGGCCTGTCGCCGGCCTTGGGCGTGAACATCGCCAACGCCGCCGTCGCCGCCCCCCGCCCGACGGTGATCTGGCTGTCCGGCCAGGCCTGCACCGGCTGCACCGAGACGCTGCTGCGCACCAACCACCCGACGCTTGAGACCCTGATCCTCGACACGATCTCGCTGGACTACAACGAGACGCTGATGACCGGTTCCGGCCACCAGGCCGAGAACTGGAAGCTCCAGGCCATGAAGGACAACTGGGGCAAGTATCTGATGGTCACCGACGGCTCCGTCCCAACCAAGGACGGCGGCGTCTACTGCAAGGTCGCCGGCAAGACCTATCTGGAAGCCGTGCAGGAGTGCGCCAAGGGCGCCGCCGCCGTCATCTCCATCGGGTCCTGCTCCTCCTGGGGCGGCTGGCCGTCCACCGGCGTGAACCCGACGGGCGCCGTGGGCCTGTCCGAGGTCATCAAGGACAAGCCGGTCGTCACCATCCCCGGCTGCCCGCCGAACCCGTACAACTTCCTCTCGCTGGTGCTGCACTACGTCGCCTTCGGCAAGCTGCCGGAGCTGGACGACAAGATGCGCCCGAAGTTCGCCTACGGCCGCCTGATCCACGAGAACTGCGAGCGCCGCCCGCATTTCGACGCCGGGCGCTTCGCGATGGAGTTCGGCGACTACGGCCACCGCCAGGGCTACTGCCTGTACAAGCTGGGCTGCAAGGGGCCGGAGACCTACGCCAACTGCCCGTCGGTCGGCTTCAACGACGTGGGCCAGGGCACTTGGCCGGTCGGCACCGGCCACCCCTGCTTCGGCTGCACCGAGAAGGGCGTCGGCTTCACCAAGAGCATTCATGAACTGGCGACGCTGAAGTCGGTCGCCCCGCCGAACAGCTACCCGGCGGTCGCCGTGGACAAGGGCGAGGGCATTTCGGCCGGCGCCGCCGCCGTGGTCGCGGGCATCGCCGGCGCGGCGGTGGGCGCGGGGGCCGTGGTCGCCGGGCGCCTGGGCAAGCACGACGAGAAGGCCGACGCCTCCTCCGAGACGAAGTGAGGTGACGCCATGCCCAGGGAAAAAACCCAGGTCTCACGCCGAGGATTTCTGAGGAACGCGGTCAAGGGCAGCGCCGCCGCGGCGGCGACCGCCTGCGCCGCCGTGGCCGCCCCGACGGAGGCGAACGCGTTCCAGCGCCCGCCCAAGCCGCTGCCGTCCGACGCGGTCGGCCTGCTGTACGACAGCACGCTGGGCATCGGCTGCAAGGCTTGCGTCACCGCCTGCAAGGAGGTGAACAACATGCCGCCGGACATCGGTCCGGAGCAGCAGGTGTGGAACGGCGCGCCCGGTAACCCGACCTGGGATAGCCCGGTCGAGCTGTCGGCCAAGACGCTGAACGTCATCAAGGCCTACAGCCACGGCACCGGCGAAAAGAAGGATTCGGCCGAGAACGGCCACGCCTTCATCAAGCGCCAGTGCCTGCATTGCGTGGACCCGTCCTGCGTGTCGGTCTGCCCGGTGTCGGCCATGACCAAGGACGCCGCCACCGGCATCGTCAGCCACAACCCGGACGCCTGCATCGGCTGCCGCTACTGCGTGCTGTCCTGCCCGTTCGGTGTGCCGAAGTACGACTACAACGACGCCTTCGGCGAGATCAAAAAGTGCCAGCTGTGCAAACAGCGCCTCGCCAAGGACGAGCTGCCGGGGTGCGCCGACGTGTGCCCCACCGGCGCCACGCTGTTCGGCCGCACCGAGGACCTGCGCAAGGAGGCCAAGCGCCGCACCGCTCTGAAGCCGGGTGAAGTCACGCACTTTCCGCGCGGCGACATCAACGGCAAGGTCGGCGGCGCGCGGTCCGGGCACGACGCGACCGTGCAGGTGGCCTACCAGCCGCACATCTACGGCGAGACGGAGCTGGGCGGCACGCAGTGCCTCGCCGTGTCCGCCGTGCCGTTCGACAAGCTGAACCTGCCGACGAACGTGCCGGACACCGGCTATCCGACGCTGTCGGAGGGCATCCAGCACACGCTGTACGCCGGCATGGTCGGCCCCGCCGTGGTGTTCGCCGGTCTCGCCTATCTGGCGCACCGCAACACCAAAGATCACACGGACGAGTGAGGGCGCCGCGATGTCTGTTCATGCGCATCAACCCCATGGTCATGCGGCGCTCGGCGGCCGCATCCTGACCCTGCCCTTTCTCGTCTGCTCGGCGCTGGTCGTCCTGGCCGGCTACCTCCTGGTGCAGCGCTACATGCACGGCCTCGCGGCGGTGTCGAACCTGTCCGACGGCTATCCGTGGGGCATCTGGGTGGCGGTGGACGTGGTCATCGGCTCGGCCTTCGGCTGCGCCGGCTACGTCATGGCCCTGCTGGTCTACATCCTGAACAAGGGCGAATACCACCCGATGGTCCGCCCGGCGGTGCTGGCCAGCCTGTTCGGCTACGGCCTCGCCGGTCTGGCGGTGCTGGTCGATCTCGGCCGGTACTGGAACTTCTACCACATGATGCTGCCCTGGTACGCGCAGCCGAACTCCGTGATGCTGGAGGTCGGCCTGTGCGTGGCGACCTACACCATCGTCCTGATCGTCGAGTTCGCCCCCGCCTTCCTGGAGCGGTTCGGCATCGACGGCCTGCGGCGCAAGCTGAACAAGGTGCTGTGGGTGTTCATCGCGCTGGGCGTCCTGCTGCCCACCATGCACCAGTCCTCGCTGGGCACCATGATGGTCATCGTCGGGCACAAGCTGTCGCCGCTGTGGCAGACGCAGCTGCTGCCGGTCTTCTTCCTGCTGACCGCCGTGCTGATGGGTTTCGCCATCGTCGCGTGGGAATCGGTCATGGCCTCGCTGAACTTCAAGCGGGAGATGGAGACGCCGGTCCTGAGGAAGATGGCCGGGCTGATGCTGGTCGTCGCCTCGGTCTTCGTCGCCCTGCGCTTCGTCGATCTGCTGTGGCGCGGCCAGCTGGGCACCGCCTTCGGCGGCCCGTCGTCGGGCTGGTTCTGGGCCGAGACGGCGCTGATGGTCGGCGGCCTCGTCCTGCTGATCCCCAAGGCGAACCGCAGCCGGTCGCGGACTCTGTTCATCGCCGCCTCCATGCTGCTGGTCGCCGGCATCCTGTACCGCCTGAACGTCTATCTCATCGGCTTCACGCCGTCGGTGGGTCCTTGGCACTACTTCCCGTCGGTCAAGGAGATCATGGTCACCGTCGGCATCTTCGCGCTGGAGATCGCGCTGTACCTCGTCTTCGTGAAGAAGCTGCCCGTCCTGCATGCCGAACACCCTGTCGGCGTCCCCCATGCCGCCGATGCCAAGCACGGCTGAGTTTAGGAGATTTTGATTATGGCTCAGCGAGTTGTAGTTGATCCGGTCACCCGCATCGAAGGCCATCTGCGGGTCGACTGCGAAGTGGACGGCGGCAAGGTCACCAAGGCCTGGGCGTCCGGGCAGATGTGGCGCGGCATCGAGCTCATCCTGCAGGGCAAGGACCCGCGCGACGCCTGGGTGTTCACCCAGCGCATCTGCGGCGTCTGCACCACCTCGCACGCCATCACCTCCGTCCGCACGGTCGAGAACGCGCTGAGGCTGGAGATCCCGCTGAACGCGCAGTACATCCGCAACCTGATCCAGGGCGCCCACGCGGTGCACGACCACATCGTGCACTTCTATCACCTCTCCGCCCTGGACTTCGTGGACATCGTCTCGGCGCTGAAGGCCGACCCGGCGGCGACGGCCAAGCTGGCGCAGTCGCTGTCCGACTGGCCGAACAATTCGGTGGCCGACTTCGCGACGGCGCAGAAGCGCCTCCAGGCCTTCGTCAACTCCGGCCAGCTCGGCATCTTCGGTTCCGGCTACTGGGGCCACGCGGCGATGAAGCTGCCGCCGGAGGCCAATCTGATGGCCGCCACCCACTACCTCCAGGCCCTGGACTACCAGCGCCGCATCAACAAGGTGGTGGCGATCCTCGGCTCCAAGACGCCGCACATCCAGAACATGGCGGTGGGCGGCGTCACCAACCCGATCAACCTCGACAGCCAGTCCACGCTGACTCTCGAAAAGCTCATGTACATCAAGACGCTGATCGGCGAGGTCGGCGACTTCATCACCAAGGTCTACATCCCCGACGTCTGCGCGGTGGGCGCGCTCTACGCCGACTGGACCGCGGTGGGGCGCGGCGTGGTCAACTATCTGACCACCCCCGACATGCCCATCGACACCAAGGGCACGACGTTCGCCCTGCCCGGCGGCTACATCCGGAACGCCGACCTCTCGACCTACCAGCCGATCAGCAGCTTCTCCGACCCGTTCTTCGAGCAGGGCGTGAAGGAGAGCACCATGCATTCCTGGTACGAGACGGGCAAGGGCCCGCTCCACCCCTATGCCGGCGAGACCAAGCCGCAGTACACGGACTGGCAGGACGACGGCAAGTACAGCTGGATCAAGACGCCGACCTTCTACGACGAGCGCGCGCAGGTCGGCCCGCTGGCCAACGTGCTGGCCATGTACGCCGCCGGCCACGCCCGCACGCGGCACTGGGTGGGCGAGGTGCTGAACACCGTCTCGGCCATCGCCGGGACGAAGGTGGGTCCGGAGGCGCTGCACTCCGTCATCGGCCGCCACGCCGCCCGCGCGGTGCGCTGCGTGGTCCTGCACGAAGAGCTGATGAACCAGTGGACCCTGCTGATGGAGAACATCGGCAAGGGGGACACCGCCACCTTCAACAAGCCGGTCTTCCCGAAGGGCGAGATCCGCGGCTACGGCGTGCACGAGGCGCCGCGCGGCATGCTGTCCCACTGGGTGGTCATCAAGAACGGCAAGATCGAGAACTACCAGGCGGTGGTGCCGACCACCTGGAACGCCGGCCCACGCGACGAGAAGGGGGCGCTCAGCCCCTACGAGGCGTCGCTGATGGACACCCCCATCGCCGACGCCGAGCAGCCGCTGGAGGTGATCCGCAACATGCACTCCTTCGACCCGTGCCTGGCCTGCGCCGTGCACCTGACCGACACGGAAAGCAAGTCCACCTATCAGGTCAAGGTGACCTGAAGGGGCCGCAAACCCACCTCAAACCGTCATGCCCGGGCTTGTCCTGGGCATCCACGCACCTGGACCTTCGGGAAAGCCGCGGTCGTGGATGGCCGGGACAAGCCCGGCCATGACGGATATGGAGGGGCGCCGGTTCCGCCCCAAACCAATCCGGAGCATTTGATGTCCATCCTCGTCCTCGGCCTCGGCAACATCCTCATGCAGGACGAAGGCATCGGCGTGCGCGTGGTGGAGGCGCTGGAGGCCGGGTGGCGCTTCCCCGAGAC